>NZ_JAZHDB010000079.1:0-5036 GCF_036584575.1 Desulfolutivibrio sp. | reverse complement strand
ATCCGGACGCCGCCTCCGAAGCCGTGCGCCGGGCCGCCCGGCATCTCGAGGCCGCCAAAACGCACGGCCGGGCCAAGCGCTACGCCCAGGCCGAGACGGAACTCGACGCGGCCCTGGCCCTGGACCCCGGCCGTCCCGAATATCTCGTCGCCAGAGGCCATGCCCGCTCTTTCCTGGGCCGCCCGGCCGAGGCCCTGGCGGACTATGATCAGGCCCTGGCCGCAGGCGGCGCCCAGGCCGCCGTGCACTCCATGCGCGGCCTGTGCCTGACCGCGCTTAAACGCCCCGGAGAGGCCCTTACGGCCTACGACCAGGCCGTGGCCCTGGACCCCGGCAATCCCGGGCTTTTTACCCGGCGCGGCAGGCTTCTCGGCAGCCTGGGACGCCCCCTGGACATGTGCCGGGACTTCGAGGCGGCCTGTCGCCTCGGACAATGCCGTCCCCTGGAGACAGCCCGCAAGGAGGGAACATGCCCCGCCGCTCCCTGACGCTCTTCGTGGCCCTGCTCATGGCCTGCGCCTGCCTGGCCGCCTGTTCGGTGAACATCGGAACCAAGCCCGCCCCGACCCCGGCGCCCGCCCCGGCCGCCCAGCCGACGCGCACCGAACGGGTGACCATCCAGGGCCTGAACCTGCGGCGGGGGCCTTCGTCCAAAAGCGCCGTGATCGACGGCCTGGAGAAAGACGAGGTGGTGACGATCTTCGAGCGCCAGGGAAACTGGATCAAGGTCCGCACCGCCGACGGGCGGGAAGGTTTCGCCTACGGGGCCTACCTCACGGGTTTCGACATCCGGCCCGCCAAACCCCGCACAGGCAAGGGGCCTGCCGCGTCAGGCGGCCCGGGAGCATCCGACGCCCTGACCGAGGAGGAAGAACAGGAACTCTGGGACTGATGCGGCTTTCGGCCGCACGACCGTCTTTTCCCGCAAGTCCCAGTGACAGCGGCTGTGCAGAGCCCCGTACGATTGCACGCCATATGCATTTTTCCGCTTTTTCCCACGTTTATCCAAGCGATTCCATCTTCCTGAAACAGATGCACGTGCATCGATTATACTCCTTGCGATATCGCCCGTAGTTTTTTATATCTCCTTCTGAAGTCTGTGTTTTCTTCGCCAGGGAGAAAAATCCCTCCCGGGCATTGAAAAAGAACCCGGATTGCCATACATAGTGACATAAGGCCTACCTTTTCCATTTGAAACCGCGCTTTCGGGTCCGTTCCGCCCGCGCGCCAACCGTGTTTGCAGGGAGCGGACTCGCATGTTCAAGAAAATGGGTATCGGGCTCAAACTGTCGTTATGCGTCGGACTGGTGGTGACGATCATTTTGGCTGTCACCACCCTGTATTTCGCCAGGACTCTGAACGATTCGGCCAAACGCAGGGTGGAGGAGGCGGTCAAGATGGAGGCCGCCGCCAGCGGGGCCATCGTCAAGGCCGAGTTGGACGAAGGGTTGAACTCGGCCCGGGGGGTAGCCCAGGCATTGGCCTTCGTGGACGACCTGCCCCCCGAGACCCGGCGCGCCCGGGTGAGCAACATGCTGCGCGGCCTGCTCGAACATAATCCGGATTTTCTCGGGGTATGGACCGTGTTCGAGCCAGGCGCCCTGGACGGACTGGACGGGGAAAACGCGGGCGCAGACGGCAGCGACGCCAAGGGCCGTTTCGTGCCCTATTGGAACCGGGTGGGGGGCCTCCACCTGGAGCCCTGCATGGATTACGACACGCCGGGGAAAAACGACTACTATGCCAAGCCGTTGCGGTCGGGAAAGGACGTGATCATGGACCCGGTGTCCTACACCGTGGGCGGCCAGAAGACCATGCTCGTCAGCCTGTGCGCGCCCATCCGCCAAAACGGCAAGATCGTGGGCGTGGCCGGGGTGGACATCGGCATGGAGCAGATTCAAAAAATGGTGCTCGGCATCAAGCCCTTCGGCGTGGGGTATGCCTTCCTGTTCTCCAACGACACAACCTATGTGGCCCATCCCAAGGCCGAATTCGTGGGCAAGAAGATTCTCGACGTGCGCACCGACGCCACGGCCCGGGACAAGGACGTCCGGGCGGGAAAGGCGCGGGTGGAGGAAAACAAGTCCCTGGCCACCGGGGAGACCTCCTATTATTATCTGTCGCCCTTCACCGTCGGCGAGACCGACACCCCCTGGAGCATGGTCCTGACCGTGTCCCTGGACGCCCTTCTGGCCGACGCCCAGCGTAGCGTGAACATGAGCATCGGGGCCGGGGGGCTGGGCATCGTCCTGATTTTGGTTCTGGTCTTCCTGCTCTCCCGGGTCATCGTCACCAAGCCCCTGGGCCGCATTGTCGAAGCGGCCAGGCGTTTCGCCGCCGGGGACTTTACCGCCCGGCTGGCCGTGACCTCTGGCGACGAGGTGGGGCAGGCCGCCAAAAACCTCAACACCGCCTTCGACATCGTGGTGGACAAGGCCTTCTGGTACGAGGCCATCCTGGACTCCATTCCCTTCCCCATCTCGGTCACGGACATGGAGCAGCACTGGACCTTCGTCAACAAACCGGCCGAGGACGTCACCGGCAAGAAGCGGGCCGATCTCGTGGGGCGGCACTGCAAGGAATGGGGCGCCTCCATCTGCGGCACGGACCAATGCGGCGTGGAATGCCTGCGACGCGGCGTCCCCGTCTCCTCGTTCACCCAGCCGGGCATTGATCGGGATTTCCAGGTCAACTCCGCCTTCCTGTTCAACTCCAGGGGGGAAAGAACCGGGCATATCGAATTGGTGCAGGACGTGACCGAGGCGAACGAAATGCGCCGCAAGGCCGAAAACGCCCTGCACGAGGGCATGCTGGCCGCCGCCGAAAAGCTCGAGGGCATTGTGGACCGGGTCACCACCTCCTCCGAGGAGATCTCGGCCCAGATCGACGAGATCAACCGGGGCACGGAACTCCAGAAAGAGCGCATGGGCGAGACGGCCACGGCCATGGAGGAGATGAACGCCACGGTCATGGAGGTGGCCAAGAACGCCGGACAGGCCTCGGACTCCGCCGAAAAGGCCAAGGGTAAGGCCACGGAGGGGTCGCGGGTGGTGGAAGAGGCCATTTCGGCCATCACCGAGGTGCGGCGCATGTCCCTGGCCATGAACGCCAACCTGGCCGACCTGGGTCGTCAGGCCGAATCCATCGGCCAAGTCATGAACGTCATCAACGACATCGCCGACCAGACCAACCTTTTGGCCTTAAACGCCGCCATTGAGGCCGCCCGGGCCGGAGAGGCCGGGCGCGGTTTCGCCGTGGTGGCCGACGAGGTGCGCAAACTGGCCGAAAAGACCATGGGCGCGACCAAGGAGGTGGGCGCCAACATCCGCTCCATCCAGGCCTCCACCCGGAAAAACATCGAGGACATGAACCAGGTCGGCTCCATGGTGGAAAAGGCCACGGAGCTGTCCACCACCTCGGGCCAGTCCCTGTCCGAAATCGTGTCGTTTTCCGACGAAAGCTCCTCCCAGGTGCAAAGCATCGCCTCGGCGGCCGAAGAACAGTCGGCGGCCTCGGAGGAGATCAACCGCTCCATCGAGGAGGTCAACCGGGTGGCCATGGAGACGGCGGACTCCATGGAGCAGTCGGCCCATGCCGTAAACGAATTGGCGGGCATGGCCGGGGAACTGCGGCGGCTCATCGAAGAACTCAAGGGGGATACGGGCGGCGAGGCAGGCCCGCGCCGACTCGGCAGATAGGGTCTGGCGGCGCGGCCAGCCAAAGCGGCGGCCGTTTTTTCCCAACCCGTACACGGCAAGGCCCCCGGCGTCCGCGTGGCGCACGGGGGCCTTGCCGTGCGCCGCACCGGCTAAAACTGGGCCATGATCTTCGTGAGCATCTGCGGAAAACGTTCGGCCTCTTCCGGGGTGAGCGCCCCGGCGATATCCTGGGAGAGTTGCAGGTGCAGCAGATGGTGGCCCTCGAAGTGCTTGCGGCCCTCGGGGGTCAGCCCCACCCGGATGGAGCGGCGGTCCTTTTCGTCGGGCTTGCGCACGACGAGCCCGGCCCGCACCAGCCGGTCCACCAGGACGGTGAGCGACCCCGTGGTCACGCCCATCTTCCCGGCCAGCTCCTTCATGCGCAGCTCGCCCGTGGCCCCGATGATCTCCAGGGTATGCATCTGGGGCAGGGTCAGGCCCGTCTCGCGCACCACGCCCTGCTCCCAGGAGGAGAAACGCTCGTAAAATTCGATCAGAAGCCCGGTCAATTCTTCCATGTTCTCCATGTCCGTTCCGCCCCCGCTCCGACATCCGCCCCTGTGCGCACAAAAGCGGCGAAGCCCGATACAGTTTTTGGAGGAGGGTCCAGGGAGGAAACTTTTTTCAAAAAGTTTCCTCCCTGGGAAGCCTCCTATCGCATCCCGGCCCGGGCCGGGGCAAGCCCGGCCTCGCCCCGGCCGGAGACAAAAAAGAGCGCCGCCGAGGACATGACCACCAGAATGGACCCGGCGTTATGGAACACCGAGGCCGCGATGGGGCTGAGCAGGCCGTAGGAGCCGCCGAACACGGCCAGGGCGTTGGACAAAACGCCCAGGGCGATGTTGACCTTGATCACCAGCCGCATGCGCCGCGAAAGGCCGACAAGCAGGGGCAGCCGCCCGATGTCGTCGCGGGTCAGCGCCACCTGGGCCGTCTCCAGGGCCACGTCGGTTCCTGCCGCGCCCATGGCCACGCCCACGTCGGCCTTGGCCAGGGCCGGGGCGTCGTTGATGCCGTCGCCCACGAACATGACCCGGCCCCCGGCATTTTGGAACTCCTCCACGATGCGCGGCTTGTCGGCGGGTTTGAGCCCCGGCCAGGATTCGGTGACGCCAAGGGCCGCCGCCACGGCCGCCACGGAGCGGTCGTGATCGCCGGAGAGGATGCCCACCCGGGCGACGCCCAGGGCCCGCAGGGCGGCCACGGCATCGCGGGCCGAGGGCCGAATGGTGTCGGTGACGGCCAACATGCCCATGACCTGCCCGTCGCGCAGCACCACCAGGGGCGTGGCCCCGCGCGCCGCCGCCGACTCCAGGGCCCGGGCCAGGACCGGCGGCA
>NZ_JAZHDB010000078.1:0-23352 GCF_036584575.1 Desulfolutivibrio sp. | reverse complement strand
CAAAAGAGGGTTCCCTCCCCACATGCTCCCCCCAAAAAAGGAGATACCTATGTTCCCTGGAAAAGCGCACAAGGTCGGGGCCCACATCGACACCGACGCCATCATACCGGCCAAGTTTTTAGTCACCACGGACCCCGTGGAGCTCGGCGCCAACTGCATGTCCGGGCTCGAGCCGGGCTGGGTGGAGAGGGTGAAAAAGGGAGACATCCTGGTGGCCGGGGAGAACTTCGGCTGCGGCTCGTCGCGGGAGCATGCCCCGGTGGCGATCCTGGGGGCCGGGATTCCCGTTGTCGCGGCGCACAGCTTCGCCAGGATCTTTTATCGCAATGGCTTCAACATGGGGCTGACGCTCCTTGAGCTCGGCGACGGCGTGGACAAGATCCGCGACGGCGACGAATTGCGGGTGGACGTCAACGCCGGGGTGATCGAGAACGTAACGACCGGGGAAATGATTCCCTGCGCCCCGGTGCCGACGTTCATGCGCGAGATATTGGACCGGGGCGGCCTGGCCGGATACGTCAGGGACAAGCTTGAGGCCGGGGCCTAGGCGCCTCACTGAAATAAAACGGGCGTGTTTTTTTTAGACAGACAGAGTGTATTGGCCTTTGCGTTCGCAGCAGGCGCAGGCGCGCCCGGTGATGCCGACACGGGCGCCGGGCCGTGGGGTGGGCAGGCCCCGTGGGGTGGTGCGGCGGGATTTCATGGGGCGGACGCCCTCCCGCCGCCGCAGGCCTGCCCACCCGGCCAGCCTGCGTGACAACTTCGACAGTCTCAAAGGGAGATGCGCGAGATGAAATACGACATATGCGTGTTGCCGGGCGACGGCATCGGACCCGAGATCGTGGGCCAAGCCGTTCGGGTGCTTCACAAGGTGGGCGAGGTCTTCGGGCATGCGTTTGCGTGTGAAACCTGCCTGATCGGCGGCGCGGCCATCGACGCCACGGGCGGCCCGCTGCCCGAGGCCACGCTTGCCGCGGCCAAGGCCTCGGACGCGGTGCTTCTGGGGGCCGTGGGCGGCCCCAAATGGGACACTATCGACAAGGCCGTGCGGCCCGAGAAGGGCCTTTTGGGCATACGCAAGGAACTGGGACTTTTCGCCAACCTGCGTCCGGCCCGGCTTTTTCCCGAGCTTGCGGCCTCCTGCTGCCTGCGCCCGGACATCGTGGGCCAGGGCCTGGACGTGGTGGTGGTGCGCGAGCTCACGGGCGGGGCCTATTTCGGGCAGCCCCGGGGCGAGGAGGTGCGAGGCGGCGAGCGCGTGGCGTTTAACACCATGGTCTACGCCGAGTCGGAGATTCGGCGCATCGCCAAGGTGGGATTTGAAACGGCCCGCAAGCGCGGCAGGAAGCTGTGCTCCGTGGACAAGGCCAACGTCCTTGAGGTGTCCCAGCTGTGGCGCGAGGTGGTGATCGAGGAGTCCGCACACTATCCGGACGTGGAGCTGTCCCACATGTACGTGGACAACGCGGCCATGCAACTGGTGCGCGCCCCGTCCCAGTTCGACGTCATCGTCACCGAGAACCTTTTTGGCGACATCCTGTCCGACGAGGCGGCCATCATCACCGGGTCCATCGGCATGCTGCCCTCGGCGTCGCTCGGAGCGGGCGGCCCGGGCCTGTACGAGCCGATCCACGGTTCCGCCCCGGACATCGCCGGGAAGGATCTGGCCAATCCGTTGGCCACGATTTTGTCGATCTCCATGATGTTCGTGCATTCCTTCGGCCTGACGGACGAGGCGGCGGCGGTGGATGTGGCCGTGGCCGAGGTGCTTCGCGAGGGCTTCCGCACCGGGGACATCATGGGCGGCGGGGACGGACGCCGGGTGGGCTGCGTGGAGATGGGCGGCCTTGTGGTCGAGCGCATCCGCCGGTAGCGGCGCGCGCAGGACAAAAGCAAAGCAGCAGGATGCGCCGTATGCGGGAAATCGTGCCCCAGTCCGCCCAGGCTGGCGGCTTCACGCCGTTTCATGAGGACATGAGCGCCTTGTTGCACCTGATGCGCCGGACCATGGCGGAGAGCGGGGCGCTTCCTGCGGGCGGCGTCCTGGCCGAACAGGTCTTTTTGGGCCAGGGCTACGAATTGCGTCTGGTCTGCCGACAGGGCGGGGCCCGGCCGATTCTGGCCTGCATGGAGAAGCCCGTGCCGCATCAGGTGTCCCTGGGGCGTCTGGACAAGGATGGCCGGGTGCGGGTTTTTTCCTACGGCCTGCGGCTGTTTTACGATTTTTTGGCCGAGCTTGAGGTGCTGGACCGGTTTTGTCTGGACCTGGAGAGGGCCCTTTCGCTGCATCAGTGGGGCAGGGCGCTCCCCGGGGCGGACGCAGGGGGCCTGTCCCGGCCGGGCGGCGGGGCGCTGCA
Organism: Desulfolutivibrio sp.; assembly: GCF_036584575.1. Taxonomy (NCBI): domain Bacteria; kingdom Pseudomonadati; phylum Thermodesulfobacteriota; class Desulfovibrionia; order Desulfovibrionales; family Desulfovibrionaceae; genus Desulfolutivibrio; species Desulfolutivibrio sp. Next base: position 20,995 of record NZ_JAZHDB010000078.1, on the reverse strand, counting down.
CTGAGGCGCTGGAGCCCGGGTTACGGCCTGGGTCGGCCGTTGCCGGGGCCGATTGAAACGGCGACGGGGGGAGGCAGGGATCGGATGGCCTCGTTGATGCGTTCCACGATTTCCGGGGGGGTGTTTTTGCCGCACATGATGTGGCGCGGCGTCTCGGGGGGGATGCCGCCCAGGGCCATGAAGCGGATTTTTTTTCGCAGTTCCGGATGTTTCGAAACCAGCCAGTCGTATTCCTCGGGGCCGATGAAGGTGTAGTCGATGCGCCCCCGGGCGATCATTTCCAAAAGCTGGTCGTTTTCCGCCACGGTCAGGTCGGCGGCGTTGCGATGGCCGACAAGTTTGGCGTCCAGCCAGTCGCCGTAGGAAAAACCCTGCCGCAGGCCCAGGCGCATGCCGCGCCGCAGCAGGGCGTCGGCGGTGGGGGCGTGGGGAAGCGTTCGTATTCTTTCGGTTCGTACGGCCACCCCCATGGGGCTGCCGGTGAAGATGGGGTCGCTGAAGCGGGCATAGGCCTCGCGTTCTGCGGTTTTGAACCAGCCCACGGCGCATGTGGCCGAGGCGCCCTCTTCCAGGGTTTTGAGGATGCGCTTGGGCGGGGCCTCCGCGAAGCGGAAGGGGATGTGGGCCGCGTCGAGGACGTTTTTGGTGTAGTCGAGGAGAAAGCCGCCGAAGTGGCGGCCCTTTCCCACGACATAATAGGGGGGCCGGTGGAAGACCAGCACCGTGAGCGGCTCGTTTTGGGCCATTGCCGCCGGGGCGGCGACGAAAACGGCCAGAGCCAGAAGCAGCGGCCTAAGGAGTGGCGACGACTGGCGGTCCATAACGCGATTGCCTCTGATGTTTTTTCCCTGGCAGTGGACCGGGCGTGGTTTCGTGAAGGATAATCCCGGCCGGGGATTTCCGGCAATGAAAATGAACGGGTAGCGGGAGATTCCCGGGGTCGGCCCGGTTGGCGTGGGCGAAGCGGGGGCATCGGCGGTCCAGCCCTTTCCCCGCCTGGCGCAGTGGCCATCTTCTCGCTTTCATTCCCGATGCGCTCATGCTAGTTTCTTCGCGACACTACAAACCGTGGCCAGATGCGGACCCTTCCCCCCTCTCACCTTTTTCGAGCGGAGCATCACGGCAACATGGCGCAGACAAACATCCTCCTTGAATCCGGCACCAACGAGCTCGAAATCGTCGAGTTTTTTTTGGATGAAAGCCTGCCGTCCGGCGCCAAATACACCGGATACTATGGCGTCAACGTGGCCAAGGTGCTGGAGATCATTCGGTTGCCCAAGGTCACGGAGATGCCCCAGACCCCGCATCCGTGCGTCATGGGCACCTTCAATCTGCGCAACAAGGTCGTGCCCCTGGTGGATTTGTGCGCCTGGCTCGGCAAGGAAAAATATCCGAGCGACGCCGACAAGGTGGTGGTCACGGAGTTCAACAACATCGTCAACGCCTTCCTGGTCTCCGGGGTCAATCGCATCCATCGCCTGAGTTGGGAGCGCATCGATCCGCCAAACCGGCAGGTCAGCGTGTTTTCCGGCGAAAGCGTCACCGGCGTGGTGCGCATGGAGGACCGGGTTTTATTTATCCTGGACATGGAAAAGATCATCGGGGACTTGAACCCGAGCCTGGCCCTGCGCGAACTCGACGAAAAGACGTTCGTGGAGGAACGCCGGGAGCTCCCGGACAAGGACATGGTCTTCCGGGTCCTGGTGGCCGACGATTCCGGCACCATCCGCAACATGATGGTCAAGTCCCTGGAACGGGCGGGCTTCGAGGTGACGGCGGCCATCAACGGTCGCGACGCCTGGGACGCCTTGAGCCGGATCAAGGAATCGGCCGTGGCCGAGAACAAATCCCTGTTGGAATTCATGCATGTGGTCATTTCGGACATCGAGATGCCGGCCATGGACGGGCACAGCCTGACCAAGCGCATCAAGGAGGATCCGGTCCTGTGTCAACTGCCGGTGATTCTTTTTTCCTCGCTCATCACCGAAAGCCTGCGCCATAAGGGCATCGCCGTTGGCGCTGACGAGCAGGTCTCCAAGCCGGACATGAAAATCCTGGCCGAGAAGGCCCGGGAACTGGCCTACAACAACCTCGTCGCGAAACAGCGCTAGTATCGTCGCCGCAGAGTCTGGCGTCGCCCCGCAAAGACCCATCGGTGGTTTTCCCAAAAAGATCGTGCCCTTTCGGGTGAGGCTGCTGTCTCTGTCAGCCGCCGGAGGACGCCATAGCGGCGTTCTGAGGATGACAAAGCCCCGGTTTTTCGAAACCGGGACTTTGCGCCGCCAGCGGCGGCCAAACCGCCGGGCGGTAAGGCACGAAAATCCCTCGCTTACGGCGCGGGCTTTGCCGCGACCTGCTCGTGATTTTCGAGGCTGCCGACGCCGTCAGCCGCCAGAGGACGCCATAGCGGCGTCCGTATTTTATCCCGCCTGCCACGCCGCCGAACAGGCGGTTTTTTTGTTCCGCCGGTTCCCCTGCTTCCAGGTGGGAAGAATCATCCCGTCCAAGGCGCTCGGGCTGATGAAACATTGGCTCTGCAGGCCGAAGCAGGGCGGAAAAACCGTCCCTGCCATATGTAACAATTTGAAAAATATGGTAAAATTATAGTTGGCACGGGTTCTGCTTGAGAAGGGAAAAACAAGGAACGTCTCGGTTTCAACAAGGAGGTTTTTGTTATGTCCCTGGTCATCAATCACAACCTCATGGCGATGAACGCCGCACGGAATCTGTCCGACGCCTACTCTCAGCTTTCGGTCTCCACCAGGCGTCTGTCCTCGGGTCTGCGTATCGGCACGGCGGCGGATGACGCGGCGGGTTTGGCCATTCGCGAACTTATGCGGGCGGATATCGCCACCCTCAACCAGGGTGTGCGCAACGCCAACGACGCCATTTCCCTCATTCAGACCGCCGACGGCGCCCTGGGCGTCATCGACGAAAAGCTGATCCGGATGAAGGAACTGGCGGAACAGGCGGCCACGGGTACCTACAACTCCGACCAGCGCCTGATCATCGACTCCGAATATCAGGCCATGGCCTCGGAAATTACCCGAATCGCCCTGGCGACGGACTTCAACGGCATCTACCTGCTCAACGGCAATCTCTCCGCCTCCTCGCACGATGGGGAAGGCCTGACCCCGGTGGGCAAGCTCAAGGTCCATTTCGGTACCGGAAACTCCAGCGCCGAGGATTACTATTACATCCAGATCGGCGCGGCCACGGCCTCGTCTTTCGGTCTTGGGCTCGGCGCCGCGACGCCCAACAGCATCTCCACCCAGCAGGCGGCCCAGCTTAGCCTGGACATGATCAACCAGGCCATCATCTCCAAGGACAAGATCCGGGCCAACCTGGGCGCCTTGCAGAACCGCCTGGAGAACACCATCTCCAATCTGCAGATCCAGGCCGAGAACCTTCAGGCCGCCGAGTCGCGGATTTCCGACGTGGATGTGGCTGCGGAGATGACCGAGTTCGTGCGGGAGCAGATTCTCACCCAGGCCGCCGTGGCCATGTTGGCTCAGGCCAACTCGCTGCCCAAGCTGGCCATGCAGCTTATCGGCGGGTAGCCGCCGTCATGAGTCCGACGCTCCCCTGGCGGCCTGAAAGACGGCCAAGGGCAAAGAGTCGGCAGGTTGGAAAAAGGAAACGACCAGGGAGGCGGGGATCTCGGAGATCCCTCCCTGGTCGGAAAAAAAATCACGGATCGAGGGTATCCCGGAAGTCGCCCAAGGCTTTTTTGGCGGCCATCTGCTCGGCTTTTTTGACGCTCGATCCCGACGCCGTGACCTCTTGGCCATCCGGCAGGATGAGCCGCACATCGAACAGCTTCTCATGCTCCGGTCCCCGGCTGTCGGCCAGGGAATAAACGGGCCGGGCCTTGTAGCGTTTCTGGGTCAGTTCCTGGAGACGGCTTTTATAGTCCTTGGACTTGGGCTCAACCAGGGACTCGGGCCACATGCCGGAGAAGATCTTGCGGATCGAACGCCGCGCGGCGTCGAACCCGCCGTCCAGAAACACCGCCGCAAAAATCGCCTCCAGGGCGTCGCTCAAAAGCGAGTCCCGCTGACGTCCTCCCTGGTTTTCCTCTCCCTTGCCGAGCCGGATGCACCGGTCCAGGTCGCATTTGCGGGCCAGTTCCGCCAGGGCCGGTTCGCTGACCAGCTTTGAGCGCAAAAGCGTCAGGGCGCCTTCCGGGGCCTGGGGAAACCGGGAAAAGAGTTCCTCGGAGACGCACAGTTCCAAAACGGCGTCACCCAGAAATTCCAGGCGTTCGTTGTGCTCGGCGGGGTTGGCGGATTCGTTGGCGTGGGAACTGTGGGTCAGGGCCGTTTCCAGAAGCGTGTGGTCTGAAAAGTCGTGGCCGATGTCTGTCTGGAGTTTTCTCAAAGCGTCCTTCATGGTGCAAACCTTGGTTGGGAAGCGGTCAAGCCGCCTGGCTAAGCGGCCCCGGGGGCCGTGCGCCGACCGCCTCGGCGAAGGGGGTTGTCCGAATGCCGGATCGGGCGACGGCGCATTCGCGGGAAAACTGCGGCCTGCGTCAAAGCGTCGCCGGGTCGGCGATGGGGCCGAGGGGAAAATTTTTCCGGCATCCCTGTCCTTCGCCGCCGCCGCGTCCGCCACACCGGCCCAAGACCCGAAAGGCCGTCCCCGATGGCCTGGGTGTCTCTTACAGGGTCTTTGCGAACATTCCAAGTCGGGCTCTGGACGCCTGTCGCGAGAAATTCCAAGCCTTTTTCAGGGGAAAACGGCAAGGCCGTTCTTGCCCATACCCGGCCCACGCGGTATGGATGTTTTTGGCGTCAGCGCCCGAACATCCGGTCAACGCCATCAGGAGGAACGAACATGGTCGGCATCTACGTGGGGTCCACCGCCGGATATTCCGGGAAAAACATGGTGGTCATGGGCCTTGGGCTCAGGTTGCAGAAAGAGGGGCTCAAGGTCGGCTACATCAAGCCCGTGGGGGCCATGCCCAAGGAGATCGACGGCCAGATGTGGGATGAGGACGCCTATTTCGTACAAAAGATTCTCGGGGCCTCCGAGCCTCCCGAGATGCTCACGCCCGTCCTGGTGACCCACGATTTTCGCATCAACGCGTTTAGTTCGGAATCGGAGCCGCCCGATTTCATCGACACCATCAAAAACGCCTATGAGTCGATCAGCCGGGATCGGGACGTGACCATCGTGGCCGGTTCGGGCGGCATGTATTCCGGCAAATATTGCAATACCGACGGCATCCGGGTGGTGAAGGAGCTTGGGCTGCGGGCGGTGATCATCGACCGCTATTCCAAGGAGCTCAACTACGACTATCTGCTGATCCTGCGCGAGACCCTGGGCGAGAATCTGCTGGGCGTCATCATCAACGACATCCCCCCCAACTTCATGGACGAGACCCAGACGCTCATCGCGCCCTTCCTGGAGCGGCGGGGCATCAAGGTGCTGGGGGTCATCCCCAAGGATCCGCTCATGGGGGCCATCAAGGTCGCCGATCTGGCCGAGCGCCTGGGCGGGAAGGTCATCGCCTCCCACCACAAGGCCGACCGCATCGTGGAGAGTTTTCTCATCGGCACCATGCAGGTGGAAAACTTCATGACCCATTTCCGCAAGCACAAAAATTCGGCCATCATCGTCGGCGGCGACCGTTCCGACGTCCAGCTCGTGGCCCTTGAGGGCGACAGCCCCTGTCTGGTGCTCACGGGCAACCTCTATCCCAACGACATCATCCTGACCCGTTCCGAGGTGCTGGAGATTCCCATCATCGTGGTGCGCGAGGATACCTATTCCGTGGCCAAGAAGATGGAGGCCTTGCTCATGCGCCACAAACTGCGCGACGAGATCAAAATCCGCCAGGGCGCGCAACTCGTGAGCGCCAATATCGACTTCGAATACCTGAAAAGGGATCTCGGCCTGTCCTGATTTTGGCCGATACGACTGTTTTGCAGCCCATAGACCCCGGGACAGCCTGACGGCCGCCCCGGGGTTTCCGGTTTTTGCGTTCCAGGCGGCCGCTGCCGAAGGCCTCGTCTCGCCCCCTGGACATGCGTCAGCGGGCTTTTGGGAAAAACACGGGCGCCCCGGATGACCGCAAAACAGGCGCCAACGCCGGGCGCGGACGCAAAGCGGGAAGGGGTTACGGGGTTTCCAGGCCCAGGGTGACGACGCTTTTGCCGTTTTCCTGGGGCAGGATGGCCACGGCCAGGGTGGCCCCGCCCCGTTCGAAGGACAGGGTCTTGGCCTGGGCCATGTCCATTTCAAGGGCAACCTCCCACCCCTTGGCCGTCAGGGTCTCCCGGTAATAGGCGAGGATCTTGTCCGCGGGCTCGGAGGATTGGAGCATGGCCTGGATGGCGTTTCCGTCCTTGGCGGCCATGGCCACGCTACAGCCGGGGCAGGGGGCGGCCTCGGCGGCCAGAAGCGGCGGATAGGCCACCTGGGCCAGGGCCACCGTACCCAGAGCCAGGACGAGACAACAGACCGACACGAAGCAGACGCCACATTTCATGGGGATTCTCCCGAGATGGTCTCGCCGACCCCCGTTGCAGCGGATTGGCGGAACACCCTTTTTCGGGAAACAGCAGGAAAAAGCAAGGGGGGGGAGCAGGTTTCGCCAGGGGATCGGGGTCCTCTCCCGACCCCCCGGCGAGTCATTTAGTTTTGGCGGGATTGATAAAATTCCCAGAAGACCAGATGCTTGCGCAGGCGCAGTTTGTGTTTGGGGACATTCGCCAGGATCTGGGCCGAGGGGATGGGTTCCATCTCCCGCAGGCTGTGAAAGCGTCTGGCCCGTTCGTTGTCGAAATGCAGCGGTAAAAGGTGGGATAACAGCACGACGGCAGTGTCCCTTTCCTGGAGCAGCGCCTCGGCCAAGGCCTCGGCGTGGAGCGCATCCCGGATATGGACGATCGGCAACTCCTTCCCATTGACGGTAATGCTTTGTTCCTGTTTCATTTTTTGAAATAACCTCCCTGTTCCAAGCCATGCCGCGACGCATCCGGCGTCTCGGTCTCACCAGTGCTATCGGCGGTCCAGGCTAAAAGTTTAGGCTGCGCTCCTCCCCTGCCGCCGGGCCTTGGGCGACTGACGGGACAACTGGCATGATTTCTGCTTTCTTTATTGAAACTCATGCAAACCCCCATACGCCACACCACCACAATCCGGCAGGCGGGACTCCCCGTCCGGGAGCCGACTGACTCCGCCATCTCGGCAGCGCGCCCCAGGGCCATCCTGGCGGCGGTTTTCTTCGTGGGCCTGATGTTCTTACCCCTGGCCGGGCTGGCTGCCGTTCTCGATCAGACCGGGCCGCCGATGACCGAATCCGGGGCCGCCGGCAGTCAAATCCCCGCCACCGGGGCGGCCGTTCCGGTCGCGCCCCCGGAGGGGCCGCCGCATGCGTTTTTGCGCCTGGAACTGAAGAAAACCGCGCCCCTGTCCGGGACCGTGCGCACCGGCGGGGCCGTGTCCTTCGTGGTCACGGCGCATTCCGGGGATGATCCCGCCCCCCTGCCGGGCTATGTTTTTCGTTGGGAATCCGACGCCGGGGCCAAGTTTCTCGACCCCGAAGGGCCAAGCGGCAACACGGTGGTCTTTACCCGCCCGGGGCCGCAGAAGGTCTGGGTGACGGCCCTGGCCCCGGTGGACGGACTGCTTGAGCCCGTGGCCGTGTCCGAGTCCCTGGAGATGGATGTGGCGGGACCGCTTTTCCGGCTGTCCATCGATCCCCGGGAGCCCCGGGTCGGCGAGGAGATCCGGGCCTCGGTCAAGGATTTCCCGGTTCGCGAGGACGTGGATTTCCGCTGGGCGGCCCTGCCGCGCAACGCCACGCTGGTCAATGTGGGGGAGAAGGAAATCACCTTTTATCTGCATGACGGCAAACCGGCCGAGGTGGCCGTGTCGGCCAGGATGCCCCTGGCCGGGAAGGATCTGGGCCGGGTGGCGGCCGAGGTGACGGCCAGGCCGTATCCGGTGGAGGTCTCCAACAAGGGATTGGTGGGGCCGCGCCCGGTGATCTGGAAGGACGGCTCGGGGCCCGAGGAGGTCGACGCCGTGCCCGAGGGCGGGGCGGTGCTCCTGCGCGCGGACATAAATCCCATGCCCGGCAACCCCCCGTTGTCCTTCACCTGGCGTCTGCCCCCGGGAACGCGGCTGGAGGCCGGGGAGAACGGGCGGCAGGTCAAGGTCGCCTGCGACCGGGTGGGAGACTACAAGGCGGTGGTGGAGGTCCGGGACAGTCGGGATCTTCTGGTTGGCCGTGGGGAAGGGGCCTTTTCCGCCGCCATTTCCAAGGCCGACATGGACCTGGCCAGAAACAACGCGGCCCAGACCGCCAAACTGACGGCCGAGGCGGTGCGGCTGTGGAACCGGGGCGAGGTGGAGCAGGCCGTGGACACGGCCTCCAAGGCTGCGGCCATGAATCCCAAAAGCGTGGACGCGGCCGGGGAATACCGGCGCATGGCCGCCGACCGGGAACGGCTTCTGGACATCCTGCACCGGGCCGGGGAGCATCTGTCCCACGACGAATTCTCCAAGACCGCCGGACTTCTGGACGAGGCCGGTCGCATCAACGGCCAATACGGCGGCATCGCCGGGCTAGAGCGGCGCATGCGCGAGCGCAAGGACACGCTGGCCAAGGTGGACGCCCTTATGGCCTCCTCCGGCCAATCCTGGAATGCGGGGGACGTGGAGGGGGCGGTGCGCGCCGTCCAGTCCGCCCTGGCCCTGGACCCGGGGCATGAGGCGGCCCTGGCCCAGCGGGCGCGCCTGGTGGACGGACGGGACAAGATCATCGCCGGGCTCAAGGAAGCTGCCGTCTTTTTGGAGAAAAAGCAGTTTGAGAGCGCGGCCTCGGCCCTGGCCGGGGTCAGGGGGATCAATGAAAAATTTCCCCCCTTTCAAGAGATGGACGCGGCCGTGGCCAAGCGCCGGGAAAACGCCTGGCAGGCGGACCAGCTTCTGGCCAAGGCCAGGGAACTGTGGACCGCCGGGGACATGGACGCCGCCCTGGGCGCGCTATCGGACATCCTGAAGGCCGACCCCGAGCACGTCGGGGCGCGCGCCGCCAAACAACAGACGGCTCAGGCCCGGGAAGTGGTGCTCAAAAACGTGGATCAGGCCAGGGCCTTTCTGGCCCAGAACCGTCCCGACGAGGCCCTGGCCGCCCTCTCCCGGGCCAAGGGGGTCAATCCGGCCTATGCCCCCGTGCGTGAGATCGAGACGGCCGTGGCCGAGCGCAAAAATCGGGCCGGACGTATCCGCGACCTGACGGCCAAGGCCCGGCAGGACGCCGCCAAGGGCGACCTGGATGCGGCCCTGGCCAGCGTGGAAAGCATCCTGGCCCTGGACCCGGCCGACGGGTTCGCCAAGCCGGAGCGGGTCCGGCTGGCCGGGCTTCGCGAGGAAACGCGCGGGGCCATGCGCCTGGCCGAGGGGCTTGCCGCATCGGGCCGTCACGGCAAGGCCCAGGAGACCCTGGATGCGGCCTCCGTCAAGACCCCGGGGTATCCGCCTCTTGCCGCCCAGAAGGCCAGGATAGCCGAAATGGCCGGGGCCTCGCAGAAAAAGGCCTCCGGGGTGTTGGCTGAGGCCTCGGCCAGGCTGTCGCGGGGGGATTTTTCCGGAACCCTGGCCGCCTTGGCCGGGCTTGAGGGCATCCCCGGGGTCTCCGCCGCCGATGACCGCAAGGGCAAGGAGTTGGCCCGGGCCGCCAAGGCCGGGCTGGACAAGGCCAAGATCGCCCAGGCGGCGAAGGCCGACGCCGCCAAGGCCGCCGCTCCGGCTGCCGGGCAGGGCCAGAAAAAGGCGCGCTGTGATGAACTGTTTCGCCGGGCGGACGCCCGTCGGGGCAAGGGAGAGCATGCGGCGGCCATCAAGGACTATCAGGAGATCGTGACCACGTGTCCGGACTATTGCACGGCCTACAACAACATCGGGGCCTCGCTTTTTACTCTGGGCTACGCCCGGGAATCCCTGCCCTGGTTCGAGGAGGCCCGTAAGTGCGATCCCGGCGAGAAGCTTTTCGCGGACAACGTGGCCCTGACCACGCGGCTGGCGGCGAAGCCCACCGGGCAAAAAGCGTCCCAAGCCAGCCGCGCCGACTGCGCGGGGGCCTTCGATCAGGCGGAAAAGCTGCGGGCCAAGGGGGATCTGGCCGGGGCCGTACGCGACTACCGCAAGGTGGTGGAGGCCTGTCCCGATTATTGCGCGGCCTACAACAACATCGGCCTGGCCTTAAACACCCTCGGCCACGTCAAGGAGTCCCTGCCCTGGTTCGAGGAGGCCTATCGGTGCAATCCCAAGGAAGCCCTGTTTCAGGACAATATCCACATCACCACCAAACAGATGCAGCAGGCCAGTCGGGACAGGCCCCCCGGGACGTGAACACGGGGCGGCACTTCACAACGGAAGATGGGTGCTTATATTTGGGTCGTAAGGGGAACGCGGGTTCCCCTTGGGAGATACGAAAAAACCGCAACGGAGGGTCGGACGAAATAAAACGAGATCCCCATACCAGCGCAATGAGGCGCGACAAAAAGATTTGCCACGCGTAAAAGAGGTTCCGGAGAACGAAAAAGGAACACGGTCGGGTATCCGACGAAAACGCGAGGCAGATCTTTTTTGTTGCCCGGGGGGATGGGCAAAGGCGAAGCGCCAGACCGGACGTGTCAGGCGATCAAGGTTTTTTCGGCGTTCCTGTTTGTTAAAAACGCCTCCAGATCCTCGGAATCCAGGGGCTCGGAAAAAAGAAATCCCTGGGCGAATTCGCACCGCAAGGCCATCAGCATGTCCCGATGCTCGGTCATCTCCACCCCTTCCGCCACCACCTTGAGCCCCAGATTCTCCGCCATGGAAATGATGGTGCGAATGATCTCCCGGTTCTGCCGGGTTTCGGTCATGGAACACACGAAGGAGCGATCCACCTTCAAGGAGTCGAAGGGAAAACGCTGCAGATAGCTAAGCGACGAATATCCCGTGCCGAAGTCGTCGATGACCACCTTGATGCCCAGTTCCGTCAGGGCGCACATGGTGGCCTGGGCGGACGCGACGTTTTCAAGGAGCATGCTTTCCGTCACCTCCAGGCAAATGCGTCCGGGCGCCACCCCTGTCTCGTCCAGAATGCGCCGCACCCCGTCCACGAAACAGGGCTGCCGGAATTGCCGCGCCGAAATATTGACGTTCATGCTCATGTCTGCGGCGTCGGGAAACTTTGCCGAGAGATCCGTGAGCCGTTCGCAGGCCAGGCGCAGCACCAAGTCCCCCAGTACGTTGATCAGGTTCGACTCTTCGGCCACGGGGATGAACTCAAGCGGCGGGATCATGCCGTAGCGGGGATGCCGCCACCGGGCCAGGGCCTCGAATCCGGTGATCTTCCCGGACAACAGGGAGACGATGGGCTGGTAATAGACCGTGATTTCCCCGGATTGCAGGGCCGTACACAGGTCGAGCTCCATTTCCATGCGCCGGGCCGTGCTGACCCGCATGCCCGCTTCGAACACCGTGTAGTGGTTTCCGCCGTGCTCCTTGGAGCTGTACATGGCCGTGTCGGCGTCGCGCAGGATGTCGTCGGGGTGGGCGTAGGAGGAGGCGCCAAGCACCACCCCGATGCTGACGGTGATGGAGATTTGCTGCTTGCGCAGGGTGAAAGGCGGCGCAATCCGGGACACGATGCGTTCGGCGGCGGCCACGGCTCCTTCTGCGCCCTCCACGTCCTCCACCAGGACGGCGAACTCGTCCCCTCCGAACCGGGCCAGGGTGTCGCCGTCCAGGGCCGCCTTGAGCAGGCGGTTGGCCGCCACCATGAGCAGCCGGTCGCCGGTCACATGGCCGAAGGTTTTGTTGACCAGCTTGAAACGGTCAATGTCCAGGTACAGGACCGCGAATTGGCGTCCGGGGTGGGTTAGGCTGCCTGCGATGGCCCGCTCCAGGCGGTTGATGAAAAACGCCCGGTTGCACAGGCCGGTCAGGCTGTCGTGGAAGGCGTCGTGCTGGAGGTGCTCCTCCAACTGTTTTTGCCTGGTGATCTCGGTCAGGGTGACCACGGCCCCTTTGCCGCCGCCAGGCGCCGGGGCGGCCCGCAGGGCGAACCAGAGGTGCTGTTCCCCGTGCTGGATGCAGACTTCGGAGAGGAAAAGGGGCTGCCGCCGTGCGGCCACCTCCTGCACGCCCGCACACGTGGCGTCGGTCTGGGCGGGCTGGAGGACGGCGCGGCAGGTATGGTGAAAATTCGTCCCCGGGGCAAAGACTGCCGGGTCGGCGTCGAAAAGGGTCTCGCAGGCGGTATTGGCCATCACCACCCGTCCCGCCCCGTCGAGGAGAAAAATCGGCCCGGGCAGGCAGTCGAGCATGTCCCTGGTCATGGCCGGGCGGGCCGCATCGGCAGGCGAGCCCCCAGGGGGCCCGCCGTTCATGGGATTCTCTCCTGGCGTCTACAGTCGACGCGCTTGTTGCGGTACATGTCGTCGTCGGCCATCCTGAACAGAGTCTCGGCGTCGTCGCCGTCTTCCGGATGCACGGCCAGCCCCATGCTGGCGCTCAGGGTGATCGTACGGCCCTCGATAAGAAAAGGTTGTTCCACCATGTCCTGGATCTTGGCGGTAATCCCTGCGGCGTGTTCCCGGCTGGCCATGTCGGGCAAAAGAAAGGTGAATTCGTCGCCGCCCATGCGCCCCACGGTGTCGCTTTCGCGCAGGCCTTGTCGGAACCGCCCGGCTAAAAGCCGCAACAGCTCGTCCCCGGCCAGGTGCCCCAGGGTGTCGTTGACCTCCTTGAAACGATCCAGGTCCAGGACCACCATGGCCAAAAGGGTGCTGTGGCGTCTGGCGCGCTTGAGCTCCACGGCCAGGCGATCGTGAAAGAGGGTGCGGTTGGGCAGGTCGGTCAGGGGGTCGTGGTAGGCCAGGTGTCGGATGATTTCCTCGGCCTTGACCCGCTCGGTCACGTCGCGCAGCATGAGCACGTAGCCGCTGAGACGATCCTGGTCGTCCCGGATGCCCGAGACCTGGGCCTCGATGCAGCGCGTGCTATCCACGTCGGGCCGTTTGAGGAAAAAGGAATGCGTGGTGTTTTGATGGATGGCCTGAAAGCCCTTGGACAGGCGTTCCAGGGGCACGCCCGCCATCTGGTGCACCTCCCAGATATGTTTGCCCACGGTCTCCCGGGAGGATATCCCCAGCAGGCGTTCGGCCGCCGGATTGTAGTAGTTGATGCAGAAATCGATGTTCGCGGCCACAATCCCCATATCCATGGCCGAGCGCATGATGTTGTCGAGGTAGACGGTCTTTTCCCGGAGATTGCGGTAGGCGGTCATGAGCTCCACCTCCTTGTCCCGGATGACCTCTTTGAGGGTCTGGATGTAGTTGCTCTCCAGGGCCTTGATCACGTTGGACTGGGTGACCAGCCCCTGGATGCGGGCATGCCCGTTGGACACCAGAAGCCGCCGCACGTTGCGCTGCCGCATGATGCCGGCGGCCTCGGCCACGGAGGTGGACGGCGGCACGGCCAGGATCGGGCTGCGCATCACCTGGCCCGCCGTCAACTGGTCCGGGATGCGGCCATGCGCCGCCAACCGCAGCACGTCACGTTCGGTCAGGATGCCCAGGGGCGTCTCGTCCGTAGCCACGACGATGCAACTTAAGGATTTTTCGGCCATTTCCCCCAGGGCGCGTTCGAAAGGCAGGTCGGGGGGGACGGTGAAGACGATGCGGGACATGATCTGGTCAATGGGCTTGACTTCCATGTAGGGGTCGTGACCGAGATTCTCGATCAGATTGGACTGGGTGAGCATGCCTGTGGCCAGTCCGGCCCCGTCCGTCACCACCAGATGTCGGATCTTGCTGTGGGCCATGAGGTTTAAGGCCTCATGGATAAACGTGTCGCCGGTGACCGATAGAACCGGGGAGCTCATGAGATCGCGGATGATCAGCCCGGAAAAGTCCAGGCCCCGGGTGGCTGCATAGCGGACCACGGTGCGTTCCGTGAAAATTCCCACAGGCCGTTTGTCCGCCAGGACCATGATGCTGGAAATGCTGTGGTCGCGCATGAGCGCGATGGCGTCTACCGCCGGGGAGTCGGGCGGAACCCCAAGAACCTCTGGGGAGCAGATTTCCTTGATCTGGCGCTTGAGTACGGCCATGTGCCTCTCCGGGTGAACTGTCGCGACATCGGGTTCGCAAGTCGGGAAAAAAGTAACGACTTCGTAACATGTATCAAAAACAAATTCACTCCCGATTTTTAGGCCTGGCCAAAAAATCCTTGTAATTTTCAGGGATACGGTGGAAAAACGGAGCGGGCACTTTTTTGTTGCGCCGCGTCCGCAAAAACCGTACTCAAATCGCGATTTGATAGTGTTGCGATCAGGGACCGGTGACGGCTCCCCTGGGCGCGGACCCGGACGAACCCCCGCGACCTAAAAGGAAATGGGGTCAAAAACCTAAGGAGGAAGTGATATGGCCATTGAGATCGATCAGGATGCGTGCATGGGCTGTGAGGCCTGCGTCGAGACCTGCCCCGACGTGTTTGAGATGAATGCCGATGGCGATAAGGCCCAGGTGAAGGATCCCGATTCCGATGCCGATTGCGTGGACGAGGCCATTGACTCCTGTCCCGCCGAGGCGATTTCCCGCGCCTAGTTCGCCGGAAAAGAGCTTCTTTTCACCCCGCGCCGGAGGTCTCGGCGCGGGGTTTTTTTCGGTGCGCCCCCTTTGCCCGCCGCACGATGAAGTTTCATGGAAAACGTCCGATAAGAACGTTGCAAGGAGCAAGTGGCCGCAACGGACGTAGGACGAAAGGCGGCGCCGCTTTGGGAACGCCCCTTGCATGGTTTTTCAGCAAAGGCGGATCCACCGTTTTGGTCGATCCGGCCGGGTCGGAGGTGACGCCATGAACTGGCTCAAGAATTCACTCCAGCATCTGCTCAATCCCGTGCATATGTACTGTCGTCTCATGGACTTCGGCATGACCAAAACCCGGGCCAGACGCATGTGCGCCGTCTACGAACGCCTGATCTACCGTTCGTTTATGGGGACGCCCTGATGCCGTGTTTGATAATATTGGAAGCATGTTTTTTCGGCAAAGATGACCGTGATGCGCCGTCACCTGCCCGCCTTGGCTGCGAGTAACGTGTCCGCGAAATCAGGGTGCCTGAATTTTATAAACAACAGCTTGAAAAAATCGTCCGTCATTGAGATGTTCATCCCCGGCTTTGAGCCGGGCGGCGTTGCGCCAAAAGTGGTATTTGTCCCTGATGTGGACCGTGTCTGTGCCCGCTCTCCGGTCATTTTCGAAAGGAGTGCGGCAAGGGGAAGTCTCGTAAACCACGGCTGCATAGCCTGCCGGATGAAAATTCGACGTTTCGTCCGCAGATTTTAAACCCATCGGCCTCGTCCGTCGCGGCCCTTCCCTCTTTCTTCCCCCATCCTCCTTTGGGCGCATCGCCGCCAGGTCGGTCTTTGCGGCAAGGCCGTAAGCCTCCGAGGCCAGGCCCCGCCGGGAGCGGACCCGGATTGGCGGCGGCAGGGTTTTGCACGAGGCTTGACCTCCAGGAAAAACGCCGTACATATGCATAAGATGACCGGGCCTTTTTGCAGCGATGCCTTTCATAGGACGATTTATGCCGTTCATGGAAAATTTCGTTCTTATGGATGGTGAAAACGGCAAAAAATGGTATCTGAAGGAAAAAGGCCGGTGGATCCTCTTCCGACCTGTTTGCGCGGTCAGGGAGAGCGCGGCATGCGCGAGTTGCGCGATCTGGACGGGAGTGGTCCAGGCCCATGCCGTGAACGTTCATACTACAGTGGGAGGCAGTACGGGGAGGGAACATGTGCCAGGCATCCGTTTCCATGACGGGAGACGCGTATCCCGGAGGCGGGGGCGGGATGGCGTCCTTGGATGAGCCCCACGTCGAGAAGGCGGCCATCAAAAAACGGCTGGTCGCCATCATCCACGGCATCATCCGGGACAGGGGGCTGACTCAGGGCCGGGCCGCCATGCTGATGGGGGTGAGCCAGCCACGCATCAGCGACGCCGTGTGCGGCAAAGTGGAAAAATTTACCATTGACGCCTTGGTGGAAATGCTGACCAGGGCCGGTTGCCGTGTTGAGATCACGCCATGTCGGTGTGAGCCGTCCCGAGGGTGACGTACCATGAGCCGGGCGTTCTCCGGGAATGGCCGGGAAACAGGGATGTGCATGCCCTCTGGGGCTTTGTCCTGCCGACCGTACTCCGGGTACGCCCCCCGCGCATATTTTTCTCTGTCAAGGCACTAGCCAAGTGCGCGGGAAAGGCATATGTAGCGAAAAAGACAATGGCATTCCCGGATATGGAGCGGTTTTTCCGCTCTCAAGCCCATGTCCTGGAAAATGGATGGAACCGCAAGGAGGAAAGGATATGGCCGGATCGATTCGCACGATGTCCGTCGTGGCTTTTGCGTTGGCCCTGTGCCTGGTTATGGCCCAGCGTCCCGCCTCGGCTGCCGATGTGGCCGCCCAGGGGACGTTTCACATCACGCCGGAAGCGGGCATTTACGGCGCCTCGCAGAAGGGCGTGAACACCATTTTTACGGCCGGCGCCAGCGCGGGATACTTCGTCATCGACGGGTTGTCCCTGGGCGCTGAGTTCCTGTACTACAACATCAGTCAGAGCAGCGTTGGCGACGATGTGGTGTCCTACTACGGCGGCAGCCGCAAGTACCACGACAACGTCAACGGCTTTGGCACCAACTTCCTGGTCCGGTACTACCCGGTCCACCAGGACGGCTATGCCCTGTTCCTGGGCACCGGTATCGGTGGTTTGTTCACCGACGAGCGCGCCCCGTCTTGGCAGAACGGCAGCCAGGGTTCCTACAACAACTGGACCCTGCCCGTCGACCTCGGTCTGGCCATCAACCTGTCCGATTCCGTGAGCTTCGACCTGACCGGCCGGTATCAGCGCATCGGCTTCAGCAACACCGGCATCGACGCCTTCGGCGGCCACGCCGGTCTGCGCCTCAGCTTCTAGCTGACGCGACAAACGACTTGTCGACGCCCGTCTCCCCAAAGGAGGCGGGCGTTTTTTATTGGGGGGCCGGAATGAAGCCGGGCGGACACGAACATGTTCCGGCTCAGGGGCGGGCAGGGCGGTTGCCCCGGGGCGAGGCGTCCCGCCAGGACGGACATGTCGGGCTCCGGGGCGTGGCGGACAGACTGCCGCCAGGGGGCCTACGATCCGATGCGCAACAGGATCTTTCCGGCTCCCGGGCGGGAGGCCCGGACAAAGGCTTCGACAAAGTCCTCCAGGTCGTATTCGGCTTCGATAAGCGGGGTCACGTCCACCAGACGTTCTTTCAGATAGTGCAGGGCCAGGGCGATGTCCCCGCACCTCGATCCCACGAGGCTGATCTCGTCCACCACCAGCCTGGCCAGGCTCAGGGGCGCGGTCCCGGCCACCGTGGTCTTGGCCACGATCATCCCCTCGGGCCGGACCAGATCCATGGCCCGGGCAAGACCGTCCTCCCGGCCCGTGGCCTCCACCACCACGTCGAAGCGTTCCCGGCGTTCCTCTTGGTCCGCCAGAAGCCGGGCGCGCACGCCCTGGCGGGCGGCCACCTCCAGCTTACGGGCGTGTTTGCCGATGAGCACGATCCCGGGACAGACGTGGCGCAGGGCGCAGGCGATGAGGATGCCGAGCTTGCCGTCGCCCAGAACCGCCAGCCTTGTCTTGGCCGTCAGGTGGACCTGCTGGGACACCTCCAGGGCGGCGGCCAGGGGTTCGGCGAAGACCGCCTCCCGGTCGGACACCGAGTCCGGTACGGCGTGCAGATTGGCCACCGGGGCCGCAAGCCACTGGGCGAAGGCCCCGTCCCATCCGGCTATGCCCAGGGTGGTCCGGTTGGGACAGTGGCGGGAACCCGTGGTCAGGCAGACGGGACAGACGCCGCAGCCCCAGTTGATGTCCGCCGCCACGCGTCGGCCGATCCACTGCGGGGCGTCGGGCGCGGCCTCCACCACCCCCACGAACTCATGTCCTGGCGTCCCGGAAAAGCCCATGTAGCCCTTGGCCAGTTCCACATCCGTGTTGCAGATGCCGGCCACCGTGACCCGGATCACCGCCTGGCCCGGCCGGGGCTCGGGCTTCTCCCGATCCGTCAGGCATTGGTTTTGCCCTGAGAAAGAGACCGCGCGCATGCAACTCCTCCGTTTCTCGATGTTTGGCCGGGATTGCTTTCCCGGCGGTGAAAAAATATACCCATTCGGAAAGGCTGCCTCATGAAGCGGCGGCCCGCCCGGACATGACGGCGGGCCAGGCGCACAGACGCCGCAGGAGGACCGCATGACCACCGTCAGAGAACTTGTCGAACGATATCAGGCAAAGGCCTCGCTGCAAAGCTACGGCTCGGTCTACCAGGACACCACGGAATTTATGAACATCGGCAATGGTGACGTCATCGCCCTGGGCGGACGCCACTATCTGGTGCTGCGTGACGAGGCCGAGCGGCGTTTCGGCATGGAGGATCCCAAATTTTGGGTCAAGCGCTGCACGGAACTCGAATCCGGCGAAAAGCGCATCCTCAAGCTGGTTTTTCATGAACGCTTCAACATGAAGATCGGGGACATAGAGGTGCCCTGTTACCGCAGTCCCGAGAAGGAGGCCCGCATCCTGGACATGACCCGGGGCGATCCCCGGTTCATGCAGGGTTTTTCCCTGCCGGACAGCGCGGGCAACACCGTCCGGGTCATCGAGGTCGTCTTCGGCAAACGTCTGGATATGGCCGTGGACGCCATCGACTGCGACCACCGCACCTATTTCGCCGAACATTTTCCCGGCATCCTGGCCAACTTCATCGACGCCTGCGAGGCCATCGCCTTTTTGCACGGCCAGGGCGAGCGCCATGGCGACATCCGGCGCGACCACCTGTTTAGGCACTACGACACCGGACGCTACGTGTGGATCGACTTCGACTACACCTTCGACGGATCGGCCAATCCCTTTGGCGTGGACGTCTTCGGCCTGGGCAACATCCTGCTGTTTTTGGTCGGCAAGGGCATCCACACCGCCCAGAGCCTGGCCGAGACCCCGGAAGGCCGGGAGGTGTTGTCCCGGGTGGCGCCGCAGGATTATTCGGTCATGTATCGCTACCGGATCATGAACCTGGAGAAGCTTTTCCCCTATATTCCCGAGTCATTGTGCCGAGTATTGCAGCACTACGCCATGGGCAGCGAGGTGTATTACGAATCCGCCCGGGAACTTTTGGACGATCTGCGGCCCTGTCTGGACCGGCTGCGGGCCGCGTAAGCGGGAGGGCTCATGAACGAGAAACGTATCCTTTTGGCCGTGGACGGATCGCAGAATTCCCTGCGCGCGGCGGACTACGTCGGGGAGGTGGTTCGCGGCGGCCCGGGATTTCACATCGAGCTGGTGGCGGTGCTCGTGCCCCCGGATCGGGACATCTTCCCCGATCTGGCCCAGTTTCAGGCCGAGCGGGACACCCGGGCCCGGGACGCCGCCCAGGCCCTGGACGCGGCCCGGAATATCTTGCTGGGCAAGGGGGTGGCCGCCGCCGACATAGGAATCCGGACCATGTCCTGCCTGGATATGGACGTGGCCGGGACCATCCTGGCCGTGCGCGGGGAGTGCGGATGCGGCTCTGTGGCCGTGGGCCGCCGGGGCCTGTCCAAGGCCGAGGAGTTTTTGCTTGGCAGCATCTCTTCCCGGGTGGCTCGGCACGCCAAGGATTTCACCGTGTGGGTGGTGGGGTGAGGCCACGCCGGTCAGGGGATGAAAACCCGGATGTTTCTTTGGCCCAGGATGGGCTGCCGGACGCCTGCGAGGCGTGTGGCGCGCCCGGGGGGCTGGACGAGTTGTCCTTTGCAACCCCCGAGGCCGGGCGGCTCGATGCCGTCTGGCAAGGCCATTTTGGGGAAGGTGGCCCGACCCGGGCCCGCCTGCAGGACTGGATCAAAAACGGCCGGGCCACGGTGGACGGCCTGGTCTGTCGCAAGCCCGGCCAACGCCTGCGCGGCGGCGAGCGCCTGACCCTTTCTCCGGACGCGCCCGTGGTCGGCATCCGCCCGGAGTCCGGGGAGCTGGCCGTGATCTTCGCCGACGCCCACCTGGTGGTCCTGGATAAACCGGCCGGACTTACCGTGCATCCTGCCCCCGGACGGACGGACGGCACCCTGGTGCATCTTTTGGCCCATCATTTTCCCGATCTGGCCGACCTGGGCGGGCTTCGGCCGGGCATCGTACATCGCCTGGACAAGGACACCTCCGGGCTTTTGGTCGTGGCCCGCACCGAGGCGGCCAGACTTTCCCTTGCCGAGAGCTTCGCCGAACGGCGGGTGAAAAAAACCTACCTGGCCCTGGTGCATGGCCTGCCCGACCCCGGGCAGGGGATGGTCGCCCTGCCCATCGGCCGCGACCCGGTGAGCAAGGTCAAAATGGCCGTGGTCCGAAAGGGCGGTCGTCCGGCCGTCAGCCGCTACCGCACGGTATGGGCCGATCCCCGTGGTCGGGCGGCTTTGCTGGAGGTGGACATCGAAACCGGGCGCACGCACCAGATCCGGGTGCATATGGCCGCCCTGGGCCATCCCCTCCTGGGCGACGGGGTGTACGGCCCGGCCCAGGCCGCAGTCTTCCGGCGCGAGGCCGAGGCGGCGGGAAGATTGTGCCGTCGGCAGATGCTGCATGCCTGGCGGCTGTCCTTTCCGCATCCGCAGACGGGGGAGACCATGTCCTTTGAGCAGCGGCCGCCGTCCGACTTTTGGCGCATGCCGCTTCTCCTGGCCAGGCGGACCCAACGGGTGGGGGTGGTGGGGGCGCCGGGAAGCGGCAAGTCCACGCTGCTGGGATTTCTGGAGGCCGCCGGATGCCCGGTCTTTTCCGCCGACGCCGCCGTGGCCGCCCTGTACGCCCCCGGGGGGGAGGCCGTGGATCTTTTGGCCAGACGTTACGGCGACCGGTTCCTAGCGGCCTCGGGCCGGGAGATCGACAAGGACGCCTTGCGCGCGGCCGTGGTGGCCTCCGAAGCCTTTCGCCG
>NZ_JAZHDB010000077.1:0-23446 GCF_036584575.1 Desulfolutivibrio sp. | reverse complement strand
TCCCGCCCCCTCGCCATCACCGCATCCCCCGGGTCTGCTTCTCCCACAGGTTGCGGTAGATGTCGCAGCGGGCGACCAGTTCCGAGTGGGGGCCGATGTCCGCCACGCGGCCGCCGTCCAGGACCATGATCCGGTCGGCGTGGCGCAGGGTGGACAGGCGGTGGGCCACGATGATGGTGGTGCGCCCTTTCGAGATGGCCTCCATGTTTTCCTGGATGCGCGACTCGCTATCCGGGTCGAGCGCCGAGGTGGCCTCGTCGAAGATCATGATCCGGGGGTTTTTCAAAAGCGCCCGGGCGATGGCCAGCCGTTGCCGTTGCCCGCCCGAGAGGTTGGCCCCGTTTTCCTCCAGCCCAGTGTCGTAGCCCGACGGCAGGCGCTCGATGAATTCGTCGGCCCCGGCCAGGCGCGCGGCGTGGCGCAGTTCCTCGAAGTCGGCCCCGGGCCGGGTCAGGGCCAGGTTGTCTTTGAGCGCGCCGTGGAAGATGAAATTTTCCTGGAGCACCACCCCGATGTTGTGGCGCAGGTGCAGGATGTCCAGGTCGCGGATGCTTGCCCCGTCGAACAGGATGCGGCCCTGGGAAAGCGGATAGAGGCCCTGGATGAGCCGGGTCAGGGTGGTCTTGCCCGAGCCGCTTTTGCCCACCACGCCCAAGACCTCGCCCGGAGCGATGCGCAGGCTCACGCCGTCCAGGGCCGGAGGGTCGCCGGGGTTGTAGCAAAAACGGATGTCTTCGAGCTCGATTTCGCCCAGGATCTCGGGCCGGGCCCCGCCCCGGGCAAATCCGGCCTCGGGCTTTTTGTTCATGACCTCGCCCAGCATGGCCACGGCCAGATGGACCTTCTGGTATTCGTGGATGAGCTCCACAATGCGGATAAGCGGCATGGTCACGGACTGGGAGAGCATCTGGAAGGCGATGAGCTCGCCCACGGTGAGCGAGCCGTCGAAGACGCTTTTGGCCCCGAAGAAGATCACGGCCACGGTCATCAGCCGCTCCAGGGTCTTGATCAGGCTTTGCCCGGCGGCGGCCATCTTGCGCACGTCGAAGTTGCGCAGCACCGCCGTGGCCGAGCCCTCCTCCCAGCGGTTCTGGCGGTCGCCCTCCAGGGCCAGGCTTTTGATGGTGCCCATGCCGTGGATGGTCTCGACAAGCAAGGCCTGCCGTTTGCCTTCGGCGGCGTACAGGGCCGTGAGGCGACGCTGGAAGGGGCCGATCATGAGCGCGATGATCCCGGCCGTGACCAGGGCGAAGACCAGGACGATGACGGTCAGTTGCGTGCTGTAGAAAAAAAGCACCGGCAGAAAGACCACAAGCGACGAGGCGTCGAGCAGGGCGTTTAAGAGGTTGCCGGTCAGAAACTCGCGCACCTGGTCGGTCTGCTGCATGTGCTTGATGATCACCCCGGCGAAGCTGCGCTCGAAAAAGGACAGGGGCAGCCGGATCATGTGGGCGAAGGTCTCCATGGCCAGGCGCAGGTCGATACGCGAGGTGGCGTAGCGCAGGAGGTATTCGCGCAGGAAACGCAACACGCCCTCGAAGACCAGGGCCAGGGTCACGCCGATGGCTAGGACGTTGAGCGTCGCCAGAATGTGGTGGGCCAGCACCTTGTCCACCACGGCCTGGAAAAAAAGCGGCACGGCGAAGGCCAGGCCGTGCATGAAAAAGGCGATGGCCGCGATCTCGATGAAGATGCGTTTTTCCCGGGCCACCTGGGGCAGAAACCAGCCCAGGCTGAAATGTCTGGCGTCGCCAACGTCCAGGCGCTTTTTGCGCAGAAGCAGCACCTCGCCGGTAAAGCGGCCCGCGATGTCGCCCGGGGGCAAAAAGACGAAGGGCGAGGCGCCGGGGGCGGCCCGCAGGTCGTAGAGGACCAGTTGCGCCTCGCCGTCCGGGGAGGTGCGCACCCCGGAGAGCATGGCCGCGCCGCCGTCGCGGGTTTTGGCCAGGGCCGGGTAGGCGTCGCCCAGTTCCAAGAGCATTTTTGGGGAAAGGCGTTTACGCCCGGCGACAAAGCCCATGTCCCCGGCCATGCGGGCCAGGGTGGAGAAGGTCAGGGTGCGGCCGGATAGGCCGTGGCGGCTGGTGAGGGCCTCGGCCGTGGTCTGGATTCCGTGGTGGCGCAGGATGGCCACGAAGTCGTGCAGCACCGTGGCCGGCAGGGCGCTCATGGCTGCCCCGCAGCCGGGACGGCGGGCATACGGACACCCTCGCTCCCCGTGGCCTGGCCAGTGGGCGTGACGCTGGGCACGGTCACGACGGGGTCTCTTCAGCGTCCGGGGCGGCCATGCCCGGGGGGGCGACGTCCGGGGCCTCGACGGCGCTATCCCCGTTGCCTTTGAGCTTGCGGCGCAGGCTTTCCCGGCTGATGCCGAGCATCTTGGCGGCCTTGGTGCGGTTGCCGCCGCATTCGGCCAGGCAGGCCAGGATGGCGTCGCGCTCCAGGCGCTTGAGGCGTCCGGCCGAGGCCTGGGGCGTGGCGCTCAAGGCCGGATCGGTCAGGTGGACCGAACTGGACTTGCGCCGGATCTCCTCGGAGAGGTCGTCCAAGTAGATTTTGCTGGAATAGGCCAGGGCCACGGCGCGCTCCACCTCGTTTTCCAACTCCCGGATGTTGCCCGGCCAGGGGTATTCGCGCAGGGCCTCCCGGGCGGCCCGGGAAAAGGTCATCCGGCCCCGGCCCATGCCGTGGGCGAACGTGGTCAGAAAGCTTTCGGCCAGAAGCAGGATGTCGTCCCGGCGTTCCCGAAGGGGCGGCAGGTCGAGATGCACGACCTTGATGCGGTAGTAGAGGTCGCGGCGGAAGCGGCCGTCCTCCATGTCCTTGCCCAGTTCGCGGTTGGTGGCGCACACCAGCCGGATGTCCACGGGCACGGTCTCCCGGCCCCCCACCGGGGTGACCTCTCCAAGCTCCAGGACGCGCAGGATCTTGGCCTGGGTGGCCAGGCTCATGTCGCCGATCTCGTCGAGAAAAAGCGTGCCGCCGGTCGATCCCTCAATGAGCCCCCGGCGTTTTTCCACACCCGTGGCCACGCCTTTTTCGATGCCGAAAAATTCGCTCTCGAACAGGGTGTCCGGCACGGCCGTGCAGTTGACGGCCATAAACGGCCCGTGGCGTCTTTGACCCGAATAGTGGACCACCTTGGCCACCATCTCCTTGCCCGTGCCGGTCTCGCCGGTGATGAGCACGTTGACCGTGGTCTCGGCCACGCGCTGGGCCAGACGCAGGATGTTGGCCATCTTGGGGCTGGCGCCGATGACCTTGCCCACGGAAAAGCGGTGGCGCAGCTGCTGCTTGAGGGAGGAGTTCTCCTTTTTCAGGCGTAGTTCCAGGTTTTTGAGTTCGGAGTGGGAGGCGTCCAGGCGTTCCACGGTCTCGCCCAAAAGCCTCTCGCGCTGGCGCACGCCAAGGACCATCAGCTCCAGCTTCTCGAACAACACCAGAAATTCGTTGCGGCATCCGGGCTGGCTGGCCTCAAAAATGCGTTTGCAGTCGCCAAGGACGGTGATGGCGTTGGCGTAGTCGCCCTGGCTGATCAGGGTGGAGAAGTGGACAAGCTTGTGGGCAAGCCCTGGCGGCAGGGCGCTCATGAGGGTCATGCGTGCTCCGATCCGGCTAAACGGCCGCAGTGGTCGCCACAAGACGGCAAGTGGCCGATATCATGACCAACCCGGCATATCCCATTTCGCATCTCCCGGCAATTCGTGGTCCCCGGGCGGGGGTGTCTTCGCCGGGTATGGCGGCAGGGGATGGACTGCCACAATTCAGGGCGCAAGCGGCACGATTCGAGGCGGTCTGGTGTGATTCGGAAAAACGTATCCTGCTTGAATTTCATGGGATGATGCATTGGCATGATCCTGGCTAAGGGGAAATCCAGGGAGAGTATTGTTCGCGTAACGCACAACGCAGGAGGAAGGATCATGAGTTTCAAGTCGTTTTTTTCCAAGGTGGCCAAGGTCGTGTCCGCAGTGGTGGAAAAGACCGCCGAGGCCGCTTCGCTCATCAGCAAGGTGGGAGAAGTGGTCAGCTTCGTGTCCAGCACCATTTCCAGCGTGGCGAGCTTTGTGTCCGAGACGGTGAGCACCGCAGTCTCCTTCGTCCAATCCACGGTCTCCACCGTGCAGTCCATCGTTTCCAACGCCTCGACCTCCGTGGTCGACAAGGTGGTGCAGACGGCCAGCTACGTGATCGAACAGGGCGTGACCGCCTATAATTGGGCCGTGGACAAGGTGGAGACCGCTGCGAATTTCATCGGCACTACCGTCGCCACAGGAACCTCGCTGGTCAACGAAACCGTGGAGCTGGCCGAGGAACTGGCCAACGCCCCGGACGGCTCTACCGGTTCCCTGGCCTATAACGACTACACCGGGCTGTCCGCCTCCTCGACGTCCTCGGCAGGACTGGCCACGGACGCCACCCAGAAGACCCTGTTGGCCGCCTAACGCCTCTCGCGGCAACCACGCGCATCCCCGCCGGTTTTGCGACCGGCGGGGTTTTTGTCTGGCCAAAGCAGGCGCATGATGAGCGAAGAAATGCCGCCAGTGGGCCCGGTCGGCATTGAAATCGGCAGTACAGCCGCGGCGTCCGTGGCGAGAGGACTTGACAGGGCCGTCGCCTTGCCGTTTTTCTCTCCATTCCTCCCTGAGGCGGATGCGTGCGGGAAGACGCCTGATGGACGGATGGACGATGGTTTTTCATACAGCAGGACGGTTCTACCGGAATGAGGTACGAGAAAGTATCGTCGCGTATCCCTGTCGTCGGATGCGTCTTATGACGATGATTTGAAAGCGTTTTGGCAAGTATTCGCAGACGCGGACATCCAGGACACCACGCGAGGCGCCTGATCGCCCGCGCCAAAGGCCCGGCATGGATTACGATACGCCGTTGCGCATCTGTCTGGTTGACGGTCCCTTTCGGCCGTTTTTGGCCTCGCGCGGCCATGAGGTGCTGCACCTGGCCCCGCCCCAGGGTGTGCATGACATTGCGGCCCTGCTTGCCGAGCACGGCTTCGCGCCGGATATCCTCCTGCACACGGAAACCCTCGGCCGCAAGGTCATCCTGCGCGGCGTGGAAAACCTCCCCTGCCAGACGGCCTTCTGGTCCGTGGACAGCCATGTCAACAGCCATTGGCAGGTCCACTATGCGGCGCTTTTTGATGCGGCGTTCACCACCCAGAAACATCTTGCGTCCCTTTTCGCCCGGGGCGGCAGGGAGGCCTTCTGGCTGCCCTGGTTCGGCACGGCGCGGCCGTTTCGGTCCTTTTCCGGACGGGGCACGGAGGTGGGGTTCGTGGGCCGCCTGGGCGAGGGGCGGCCCGTGCGCGAACAGTTCGCCACCCTGCTGCGTCGCCGCTTCGACGCCCGCCTGGCCAGCGAACTGTCCTTTGCGGCCATGCAGGACTTTTACGACGACACGCGTCTGGCCCCCAACGAGGCCCTTTTCGGGGAACTCAATTTCCGCCTGTTCGAGGCCGTCTCCAGCGGCAGCCTGTGTTTCACCCCCCGCACGCCCGGGTTGGATGAGCTTTTTTGCGACGGCCGGGAGGTCGTGGGCTATGACACCGGCTGGGATCTCGTGGATCGCATGCGGTTTTACCAGGCCCGTCCAGACCTGGCGCAATCCCTGGCCCGGGCCGGACACGCGGCCCTGGCCGCCCGGCACCTGGCTGAACACCGGGCCCAGGCGTTTTGTACGGCCATGACCGAGGCCCCGGGGCGGGCGCGTGGCGACGCGGCCCGGATGTCCATGGCCCTTTGCCTGTTGGGGCTTTGTGAGGCAGGGCTTTTCGGGGGCCTGATTCCGGAGGTGGAGGCCGAACTGGCCCGGCTGTCCACGGACCCGGCCGCCGCCGGGGGGCTGCTGCGCCTGTGGCGGCTTGGCGGGCGGCGCGACCGCATGCTGACCCTGTGCGCAGGGCTTTTGGCCAAACATATCGCCGATCCGCTTCTTTTGGCCACGGCGGCCATGGCGGCGCTTTCGGCCGGGGCCCTTCCCCTGGCCCGGGCCCTGGCCAGGGCTGGGATCCGGGTTCCCTCTTCGGCCGGGGCGGGACCGGGGGGCGGTCCACGTCGGGCGGTGGACACCCCGCGCGACATCTGTCTGTACGCGGCCGGGATATTTCGCGCGGCGGGCCGGATGGTGCGGCCCGGGCTGGTTTTCGAGGCCGACCGGCTGGTTCCCCAGACGGTGGTGGAGGCCCTGATCGTGGCCCATACCCTTGACGAGCGGGACACGGGCATCATCGTCGCCCTGGACACGGCCTTGGAACCCTTTCGGGGCACGGAGCAGACGCGCCTGGGGATTTTGTCCGCCCTGTCCCTGCGCAGCGGGAAGAACTGGCGCTGGCCCTTGCGATCGGCCCTGGTGAACGCCCGCATGTTCCGGCTGGATGAGGCGGAACAAGAACTGGCCCTGGCCCGGACCCTGGCCCAAGAGGCCGGAGAGGGGAGGCGCTTTGCCGCCATGCGCGACAGGCTTTTCCCCGAAGCGGCTCCGTCCCCCTGATCCGGGGCGGTTGTCGGGGAGGGACGAAAAAAAACGGCGGACCAGGGTTGCCCCAGGTCCGCCGTTTCGGTTTTACGGCAACGCGCCAAAGGCGGCTCTACTTGGCCGCAGGCGCGGCAGCGTCCACATGGCACTGGCCGCAGGCCGCCGGGCCGGCCTTCTTTTCCAGATGGCAGCCGATGCACTGCTGATGATAGGCGCGCATGAGCGGGGTTCTCCCGGGCGCGGCGACCACGGGGTGGCAGTCGGCACAGGGCACGCCTTCGCTGGTGGCCTTCGGGTCGCGCACGCCGTTTTCCCCGCCGTGGTGGCAGGCGGCGCAGTCGTCGATCTTGGCCTTCTCGTTGTGGGCGTCGTGGGGAAACACGGCTGGCGGACGCCGGGGCGACGTGAAGGCCTCAGGCTTGATCACCAGCATGTCCCCCTGGGAAAAGGCCAGGGGGGCTCCGCACAGGACCGCCGTCAAGGTCAGGGCAAGGATAAGGTATCTGGTCATGATCGGATTTCTCCCGTGACGGCGGGCCGTCAGGACGCGCCTTTTTTTTCCATGCATTCGTAGATGATATCGCCAAGGAACTTCAGTTCGATGCCGAGTCCGTATTTATGGATGATGTCTTCCAGACCGCCGTGGCAGTTGTGGCAGGGGGCGATGCAGGTCTTGACCCCGGTGGCCTTGAGCTGGTCAGCTTTGACGGAGTTGCCCACGATGCGCACGTTCTTAAAGGGAGGCCCGCAGTTGATGACCCCGCCGCCCGCGCAGCAGCAGTAGTTGTGCTCCCGGTTGGGAGTCATCTCCACCACGCCGTCGCAGATGGCGTGCACCACCTCGCGCAGCTTGTCCATGAGCCCCCGGCCGCGGATGACGTTGCAGGGGTCGTGGATGGTTACCGGGCCAGGATACTTTTTGGCCATGCGGATTTTTCCGGAATTTAAGAGATCCCAGAAAAACTCGATGGAATGGACCACGGGCACCGGATGCATGCCCCAGCCCAGCCAGCGGTTGCCCACGTCGTAGATGGCCCGGAAGGCATGGCCGCATTCGCCCATGACGATGCGCTTGACGCGCAGCCGCTGGGCGGCCTCGAAGTGGGCCATCTCCACCCGGCCCATGATCTCCATGTCGCCGGAGAACATGGCCATGTTGCTGTTGTCCCAGCCCGGGGTGGCGGGCATGGTCCAGTTGAGGCCGGCCTGATTGAAGATGAACGCGGCCTGATAGATGAGCTGGGTCCGGAACTTGGGTTCCGGGGCGATGACCGAATACATGAAGTCCGCGCCTTCCACCTCAAGCGGGATGCGCAACTCGGGCATCTCGTCCCTGGCCTCGTCTTCCTGCCATTTGAGGGTATCGATCCACTCGTCGTCTTTGACCCACATCTGGTTCATGGTGGCCGAATGGCTGTGGGCCGTATCCTGGATGTACTGCGGGGTGACCCCGAGCTTGTGGCAGATGCGGCGCACGAACGACATGATGTAGGCGGTGTCGATGCCAAGCGGACAATAGTGCATGCAGCGCCGACACAGGTTGCATTCGGTGTAGGCGATCTGGGCGCACTGGTGAATGAATTCCGGGCTCACCAGCCCCTTGTGCTTGAGGATCTCCCACATGGTCTGGCGGACCTTGGCCACCGGGGCGTAGGAGGGATCCTTGTGGGACATGTAGTAGTGGCAGGCCTTGGCGCACATGCCGCAACGCACGCAGGTCTCCACGTAGGTTTTAAGCCTGGCCCCGCCTTCCCCTTCCAGGAGGGCGAGGATGGTTTTTTGAATCTTTTCCGGGGTCAGCCGGGCAATCCCGGCTTCAAGCCCCGCATCTTCTATGCGCCTGTCGGCAATGGTGGTCGTCATGTGTCCTCCGGTATTACCAGTCCTTGGCCCGCCGCACGCCGCCGAACTCGGAGCCGATGTAGCCCCGTGCGAAGAATCCGAACAGCATGTGGCTGAGTCTGGTGAAGGGGATGGCGATGAGCATGGCCTCGCCGCACAGGACGTGCAGGGTGGTGAGGGTCAGGCTGTCGCCGATCTGGTGATAGGCCAAAAATCCGGTCGAAAAGGCGCCAAAGACCAGAACCAGGACCAGCCAGTCGTGGGTCGAGGTCACAAAACGCACCTCCGGCAGGCTCAGACGCCGCCAGGCGAAGAACAGGCAGGCGACCATGACCGCCACGGTCAGTCCGTCGGCCAGGCCGTCGGGCAGGGCGGCGTAGGTGAAGCCGAAGGAGGTGTCCCACATGACGATGTGGGACATGAGGAAGATGGGAACCAGGAACAGACAGATGTGGAAAACATAGGTTGCGACCGTCAGGGCCGGGTTTTCCCGCCAGCCCAGGGAGCCGAAGGGAATGATCCAGTGGAAAATGGAACGCAGGGAATAGCGCCAGGTCATGTAGCTCAAAAAGGCCGCGTCTTTTTTCTTGGCCAGGGAGTACATACTGAAAAGACGCGCCAGGGAGCCGATGACGAACACGCCGAAGGCCAACCAGGCCAGCGGTCCCACGGCCAGGGCGTAGAGTTCGAGCATGGGAACCTCCAAAGAACCTGTTGAAAGGGCCAGGGCCTCGATCAACGTTTTTGTGCTTGTCCGTTGCCGGATGCGCGGGGGGGACGCCCCGGCGCGCGCCCGGGGCCGCTATCCCGTGAAGGCCGAAACCGGGGCCACGATGCGCTTGTACGCCTTGCCGCTTATGCCCCGCAAAAGCACCTTGGCGCCGTCGGGGGAGAAGATCGGATCAAAGGCCCGGTCGAAGGTCGCGGGATGGGCCTTGCCGTCCAGGACAAAGGCCTTCCGGCCGCCCTTTTCCACCCGGATGGCCACCTGTCCGGTGGCCGGACAGATCACCGGCCCATAGGCCATGTCGTAAACGCCGGGCCACACGGATCCGTTCACCAGCACCCGGAAGGCGGCGTTGTCGTTGCTGGCCTGGGCGGCCACGGTCTTGCCGTCAGGGGAGACGCGCAGGTCGGTGACCACCGGGAAGGTGGCGGACCAGGGCGCCCCGTTTACGGCCACGGTGAACTTGCCGAAGCTTGTGGCCACGATGGCGGCCAGGGTGGCACCGTCGGCGGAGAACTGCGGATGGTGGCATTGGATGAACACCGGATTCCAGGCAAAGCCCGCTTCCCCGGCCATGCCCCAAAGGCCTTTTTTGCGCACCGGGGCCAGAACCTGGCCGTTTCCGGGATGGAAGACCGGGCCCCAGGCGCAGTCGTAGACCGCGTCCCAGGCCTTGCCGTCCACGGCCACGGAATAGTCGGAGAGGGAGCGGCGGACGGTGGCGGCCACGCGGCCGGTCTTGGCTTCGATGGCCGGATCGAAACAGTTGACGAAGGTGGCGTCCCAGGGCTCGCCGTCCACGGCCACGCTGAAGATGCCCTTTTGGAAGGTTTCGATGTCCGCCTGGCCCAGGGCCTTGACCTGTACGGCGGCGGCGGTGTGCGCCCCGTCGGCTGCGATGCGGAAGTTGTTGGCGTTGTCGTGCAGGGTCTCCCAGGGGGCGCCGTCCACGATCATGCCGTAGCGGCCGTCGCTCTGGATGCAGGCCGCAATGACCCCGCCGTCCGCAGAAAAGGTGGTTCCCCAGGCGAAGTCGAAGCTTTCCTCCCAGGACACCCCGTCCACGGACACGGTCCACATCCCGTCCTCCATGGTCACGGCCGAGAGTCGACCGTCGGGGGAAAACCTGAGATACCAGGCCTTTTCAAAATCCGTTTCCCAGGGCTCTGCGTTGACGCACACGGTAAACCGGCCGTCCCCGAGATTGGCCACTGCGGCCAGGCGCTCCCCGTCCGGGGAGGACTCGGGCTCCTCCGTCCATTCGTGAGGGGCAGCGCAGGCCGTCGCGTCTTCGAGCACGGTCCGCGCTCCGGGCTCCCAGTCCCAGGCTTGATCGGCTTGCATGCGATGGCTCCTTGAAGAAGGGTTTTCCGTGCGGGTCTGCTTATGACCTCGCACGGGTCGCGCCCGTCAGCCGGCGCGTCGGCGTCCGCCCCGTCCGGCGTGTCCTGTCTGCGAAAAAAATCCCGCAGCAACGCCTGGATACCGGCGCGGAAGATAAGGGCCTCCCGGTATGTCTCGATACATACTTGGGGTGATTGTCCCTATCACGAAAAGCGATGGCATCAAAAGACAATTTTGACGCCGAAGTTGAAGAATTTTTTCACAAGCCGGGGTTCCCGGCCCCCCCGGCCCACCGAGTGATCTGGCGGCGGGCCGGATGAAGCCGGACCCTGGAGGAGACGGCCGGGGCGGGCAGGTCGCCGCAGCCGAAGGGGCCTAAGGGGGAAATCTCACGAACGGGACCGCTGCGAGGCGTCTTGAAGGGCCTTCCTGAGCGCCTCGGCGGCCAGAAAGGCGCAATGCGTCTCATTGGCCGGAAATCCCGGCAATACGGCCAGGATCTCGGCGTCCGTGATGTCGTAGGCCGCTTCCACGCTGGCCCCCATGGCCAGTTCCACGGCCACCGAGGCGCACACCTGGCTGGCCCCGCAGCCATCCGAGAAAAAAGCCCCGGTGACGATGCGGTCGGCATTGATGGTCAGGGAGATTTCGATGGTGTCGCCGCAGGCCCCGGTCAGCCGACCTACTCCGTCGGCGTTGGGGACGCGGCCCATGGCCGGAAGCGTCTTCCAGCGCCGGAAGGCCTCGGGGCCGTAGTAGGCCAGGGCCTTGTCGTCGATGCCCGCCTGCAGCTCGCTTGTCCAGTCGTCCAGGAAAGCGGCCGAGCGGGCCGATTCCTCATCATGCTCGTCTGCCATGGTGTGGCGCCTCCTTGGTCCGGGTCAGGCCTTGCCGCAACAGGTTCCCGGGCGGCAGGAGCGCTCGGCAGGGCGTGATCCGCAGCAGCCGTGGTCCGTAAATCCCGGCAGGGACGTGCGTTCCCGGCCGGTCAGGGAGGACACGGCGGCCATTTGGCGCACGGTTGCGGCGTGGCCGCAGGCCGGGCAGGGGGGGGAGGCCGCCTCCCCGCCCCGCACGCCCACCAATTCCTCGAAGACATGCCCGCAGGCCGGGCAGGTGAAGTCGTAAAGCGGCATGACACGTTTCCTAATGGTCGCAGGTGTTTTCGCCGGTCACCAGGCAGCCGCGCAGATAGTCGGCCACGATGGCCTCGGGCGAATCGGCCTTGGCCCCCACCACCACCTTGACGCCTTTTTCCGTGAAGAGATCCCGGGCCTTCTGGCCCATGCCCCCGGCGATGACCAGATCCACCCCCAGGGTGGCGATCCAGGCCGGAATGACCCCGGGCTCGTGGGGCGGCGGAACCTCGTGGCGGGTTCCCATGATCTTGCCCGTGGCCGTGTCCACGTCCATGACCGCAAAGGTCTCGCAGTGGCCGAAGTGGGCGCACAGCGTCCCGCCCGCCGTGGGCACGGCCACGGTGAGTTTGGACCCGGCCGGGCCGTCGGCCACGGCATGTCCCGAGGCCGGGGCGGCGGCCGGGGCCTCCGGGCTCATGCGCGGCATGTCCACGGCCGGGGCTCGTTTTATGGCCTCGGCCACGATGTCCTTGAAGGCCAGGGCCGAGGGGCTTTGGCCCTTGACGGCCAAAAAGGCCTCGCCCGCGTCGCCGGAACTGGCCACGGTGGGGTCAATGGGGATGCGGCCCAGAAAGGGCACGCCCATGTCCTTGGCCAGGGCCTCGCCACCGCCGGTGGAGAAGATGTTATGCACGCTGCCGCAGTCCGGGCACACGAATCCGCTCAAATTCTCGACAATGCCCAGGACGGGATTGCCCAGGCGGCGGCAGAAGGTCACCGAGCGGCGCACGTCGTCCACGGCCACGGCCTGGGGCGAGGTGACGATCAGGGCCTGGGCCTTTTCGCCCAGAAGCTGCATGACCGAAAGCGGCTCGTCGCCGGTTCCCGGAGGGCAGTCCACCACCAGATAGTCCAGGTCGCCCCAGGCCACGTTCTCCAGAAACTGCTTGATGACACCGCCCTTGACCGGGCCGCGCCAGATGACCGCCTCGTCCGAGTCGGGCAAAAGAAATCCCAGGGACATGACCTTGAGGTTCCAGTTCCACTCCACGGGCAGCATCATGTCGCCTTCAAGCCCGGGCTGGATGCCTGTGAGCTTGAGCAGCCGGGGGATGCTCGGGCCGTGGACGTCCACGTCCAAAAGCCCCACCTTCTTGCCCTCAAGGGCCAGTCCGGCGGCCAGGTTGGCGGCCACGGTGCTCTTGCCCACCCCGCCCTTGCCGGAGAGAACCACAATTTTCTGCTTGATGCGGCACAAGGCCTGATTCAGGCGCTTGTCCTCCTCACATTTGTCTTTGTCGGTACAACCCGAACACGCGCTCTCGCTCATATGTCCTTCCTTTTCCGCCCGATGGCGTCGATGTTACCAATGTCCGTCCTTGTCCGCCGCCCCGGCCGGGGTCAGCGTTCCGGCCCGGAAGGCCTCGATGGCCTGGCCCACGGTGACGTCCTGGGCCAGATAAATGGCGATGCCG
Source organism: Desulfolutivibrio sp. (assembly GCF_036584575.1). Classification (NCBI taxonomy): domain Bacteria; kingdom Pseudomonadati; phylum Thermodesulfobacteriota; class Desulfovibrionia; order Desulfovibrionales; family Desulfovibrionaceae; genus Desulfolutivibrio; species Desulfolutivibrio sp. The sequence continues at coordinate 10,490 of NZ_JAZHDB010000077.1, read as the reverse complement.
CCCCGTTGCAAGGCGGAAAAGGCCTTGGGGCCCACATGGCCTGTGATGACCGCGCCCACCCCCAGCCCGGCCACGGTCTGGGCCGACTGGATGCCCGCACCCTGGGGCAGGGACAGGTTCTGGGTGTTTGCGGCGAAGGTGCTCTCTCCGGATTCCATGTCGTGGACGAAAAATCCGGCCGCCCGTCCGAAACGGGGGTCCAGGGGGCTGTCCAGCGAGGCCTTTTCGGTGGTGATGGCGATTTTCATGTGCTGTCTCCTTGGCATGGATGATGCCGCAAGGGCGGTTTTGACGTTATGAGCGGCGTCCGGTCCCGTGTCCGCCGGTTCCGCGTCCGCCCGCCGCCCGGCGCGGGCAGATGCCCGGGGCGCGCAGGGCGGACACCCGGTCGTGGACCACGGCGTCCAAGACCTCGTCCACCTGTCCGGCGATCCAGGGGTCCATGCGGATTCCGGCGGACAGAAACATCTCCACGCACCGGCAGGTGGCTCCGCCGCAGACCAGCCGGTTCACACCGGCCCGGCGAAGCGCCCCGGGCAGTCCGGGCAGGCCTTCCCCTGGCATGAGACATTCCCCGGCAAACGTCGCCCCCCCTCCCGCTATCCGAAACAGACGCAGGCTGGAGGCGGTTTCCAAAAGCGACGCCAGTCGGTCCTCGTAGCAGGCCAGGCAGACCAGGCAGGGGCGGGGTGTGGCTGGCGTTTTTTCATTCATAGTGGGTACATGGCATCGCACGGGTTTCACGAACCATTAGCATTTGCCGTGCCGTTGAAAAAGAGTGCGCTATATCAAAGAGATGAAGAAACCCGGCAGATGGTGTACGGTTGGTAAGGACGAAAAATACGCCATATCGGAACATGGTGGACGAATTTTACGCCCCTGGTCCCAGCTCCAGGATGCGCCGCAGGGTGTCCTTGGTGACGCCAAGCTCCCGGCAGGCCGCCATGCGGCGGCCCTGATGCCGGGCCAGGGCGGCCATGACGGCGGCATGCTTGGCCGCGCGCATGGTGGGCGCTTCGGCCGGGGGGCGGACCTCGGCCCCCAAGGGGCCGGACGGCCGCAGATAGTCCGGCAGATGCTCCAGGCCGATCTGGCCGCCCGGGCACAGGATGAAGGCGTATTCCAGGATGTTTTGCAATTCGCGCACGTTTCCGGGAAAGTCGTGATGTAAAAGCAGGCGCATGACCTCCTGGCTGGCCCCCAGCACGTTTTTGCCCTGCACGGCGTTTTGGCCCGCGATGAAATGGGCGGTCAAAAGGGCGATGTCCTCGGGGCGTTCGCGTAAGGGGGGCAAAACCAGGCGCACCACCCCCAGCCGGTAGAAGAGATCGCGGCGGAAGGTTCCCTCGGCCACCATGGCCTCCAGATCCCGGTTGGTGGCCGCCACCACCCGGGCGTCGGCGGCCTGGGGCGCATCCGAACCCAGGGGCTCGAAGACCTTTTCCTGGAGCACGCGCAACAGCTTGACCTGAAGCGCCAGGGGCATGTCCCCGATCTCATCCAGAAAGATGGTGCCGCCCTTGGCCGAGGCGAAGCGGCCCTTGCGCGCGGTCTTGGCGTCGGTGAAGGCCCCCTTGGCGTGGCCGAAGAGCTCGGATTCGAGAAGCTCGCCCGGAATGGCCCCGCAGTTGACGGCCACAAAAGGCCCGCTCCGGCGTGGGCTTTGGGTATGGATGGCCCGGGCGAAAAGCTCCTTGCCCGTGCCGGATTCGCCAAGGATCAGCACAGTCGATCCGCTGGCCGCGATCTTGGGCAGTATCTCCAGCATCCTGGCCATGCGGCGGCTTTTGGTCACGATGTCGTCCAGGGTGGCGATGCCCTGAAGCTCCTTGCGCATGCGTTGCAGCTCGGAGATGTCCCGAAAGGTCTCCACGCCGCCCACGATGGTTCCGGTGGCGTCGCGCAGCGGCGAGGCGCTGATGCTGATGGGGATTTTCTCCCCGTCGGGGCGCACGATGAAAATGGAGGTGTTGGACAGGGAGTCGCCCGTGGCGATGCATTGTTTCAGGGCGCAGGCCCCGTCGCAGATGCTGGAGTGGAACACGTCCCAGCATTTGCGGCCCACGGCGGCCTCGGGGGCGATGCCGATGATCTCTCCGGCGGCCCGGTTGAAAGAGGTCACGGTCCAGTCCCGGTCCACGGTGAACACGCCGTCGGCCAAGGACTCCATCACGGCCTGGCAGGGGATGTTTTTGGGGAACTGCATGGCGGTCTCGCGCGGGGTTGGGCTGAAAATGCGTCGGGTATGGGGGCCTGACGTGGGCGAAAAATTCGTCCTATTTGATTTGAATCCTACACCGCTTTTTTCAACTTGTCCAAATTCCGGACCATTTTTTCCTGGCATGCGAAATGCTTTTTAAGAGGCGACACAACAACACAAAACACCAAGGAGGCATGATCATGCCAGGATTTAATGGAACCGGACCGCAGGGCAATGGGCCGTTCACCGGCGGAGGTCGCGGCATGTGCGCCCAGACCGGGACAGGAGTGGTGGTCGGCCGCGGCATGGGACAGGGACGCAGATGCGGCATGGGCCGTCGCAGCGTCGGGGGCCAGATGATGGGCCGGGGCATGGGCCAGGGCATGGGCATGGGTCAGGGAATGGGCCAGGGCCAGGGAATGGGCCAGAGCCCGGCCGAGCCCGAGGCCGCCATGGCCCCTCGGGATTACCTGGTGTGGCTTGAGGCCGAGTTGGCCCGCACCCGGGAAAAAATCGGCCAGGAGGGCTGATGGCTACGCCACGCGAAAACGACCCGGCCCCGGGAGGGCTGCCCTCCCGGGCCGGGGACACGGACGGGACGACCCTGAAAATCGCCGTCGCCAGCGGCAAGGGCGGGACGGGAAAAACCACGGTCGCCGTCAATCTGGCCGTGCTTGCGGCCGAGGCGGGGCAGCAGGTGGTCTTTGCCGACTGCGACGTGGAGGAGCCCAACGCCCACGTCTTTTTGTCCACGGTCTGGGAGCGCGAGGAAAAGGCCCTGTTGCCCATCCCCCGGTTTGACCAGGACCGGTGCCTGGGCGAGTCCTGCCGGACGTGCCTGGATCTGTGCCGGTTCAAGGCGCTTATCCGCATGGCCGGGGAGATCATGCTTTTCCCGGAGTTGTGCCATGGCTGCGGCCTGTGCAAGCTGGCCTGTCCGGCCGGGGCCGTGGCCGAGGACGTGCGCGAGCTTGGCGTGGTGCGCCAGGGCGTATCCGGCCACATCCGCATGGCGGGGGGGCTTTCCCGGGTGGGCGAAGCCATGTCCTCGCCGCTGATCAAGGCCGTGAAACAGGCCGTTTGCGATGCGCCGTTTCAGATATGGGACTGTCCGCCGGGCACGGCCTGCCCGGTCATCGCGGCCGTGTCCGGGGCCGATTACGTGATCCTGGTGGCCGAGCCCACGGCCTTTGGGCTGCATGACCTGAATCTGGCCGTGGAACTGGTGCGGGCCCTCGGATTGCCCCACGGCGTGGTCATCAACCGCGACGGCATGGGCGACGACCGGGTGCTGTCCTACCTTGAGCGGGAAGGCATCGAGCTTCTGGGGCGTATCCCCGGCAGCCTGGAGGCCGCCCGGGCCTCGGCCCGGGGCGGGCTTTTGGCGCGGACGTTCCCTGAGATACGGGCCGTATTGGAAACCGTCCTGGCCACGGTCCAGGACCGGACCCGGGCCAGCGCCGGACAAAAGGAAGCGTCATGCGCGAGATAGTGGTGTTAAGCGGCAAGGGCGGCACGGGAAAAACCAGCGTCACGGCGGCCCTGGCCGTGTGCGCGGCGAAAAGCGATCTTCCGGGCGGGCCTCCGGTGCTGGCCGACTGCGACGTGGACGCCGCCGACCTGCATCTGGTCCTGGCCCCCGCCATCCGGGAGCGCCACGAATTCCTGGGCGGGGACAAGGCCGCCATCGACGCCGAATTGTGCCAGTCCTGCGGCCTGTGTCGCGAGGCCTGCCGTTTCGGGGCCATCGACGAGGCTTTCCGGGTGATCGAGGCCTCCTGCGAGGGCTGCGGGGTCTGCGCCTACGTCTGCCCTGCCGGGGCCGCGACCCTTGGCCCCCGCGTATCCGGGGACTGGTTCGTGTCCGAGACCCGGGCCGGGATCATGGTCCATGCGGCGCTTCGCATGGGCGAGGAGAATTCGGGAAAACTGGTGTCCATAGTGAAAAAGGCGGCCCGGGCCGAGGCGGAGAGGCTTGGCCGGGAAATCCTGCTGGTGGACGGTTCCCCGGGCATCGGCTGTCCGGTCATCGCCTCCCTGGGCGGGGCCTCCACGGTGCTCATGGTGGCCGAGCCCACGCTCTCGGCGGTCCATGACATAAAAAGGGTCCACGCCCTGGCCAGGCATTTCGGCATCCCCTGCGCCGCCATCCTCAACAAGGCCGACGTCTGCCCGGAACTGACCCGGGAGCTGGCGTCTTTTTGCGGGGAGTCGGGGATCGCTGTTTTGGGGGAGCTTCCCTTTGATCCGGCCTTTGTCGCGGCCCAACTGGTCGGGCAAAGCGTTGCGGAAAACGCCCCGGAAAGGTACGAAAGGCTTTTTTCGGATATCTGGCGTCGGCTTGCGACATCGTAGGCGTCACCTCCCTTGGAAAAGAAGACCTCCAGGGGGGCTCGTAATCCGGATGTTGGGATTTCGAGGACGCGGCATACGCCATGCGCCGGGCCGACGGGGAGCCCTTCATGCCTCAGGACGGCGACGATGCGTTGTCACGGGAAAACCTGGCCCGGGTGCTCGACGATATGGGCCTGGGCGTCTTCACCGTGGACGAGGACTGGAACATCCGTCTTTTCAACCGGGAGGCCGAGCGCATCACCGGCTATACCCGGGACGAGGTGTTGGGGAAAAAGTGCCACGAGGTCTTTTATACCCAAAACTGCCACGAACGCTGCCAACTGCGGCAGGCCATCCAGACCGGCCGCAAGATCGGCAAGACCCGGCTGGACATCAGGGACAAATCCGGCCGCCGTCTGGCCGTGGAGGTCTCGGCCGCGCCCCTGACCGACGCTGCGGGCGCGGTGGTGGGCGGGGTGGAGACGTTTTTGGACGTGTCCGGGACGAACGCCCTGCCCCCGGCCGCCGCCCGGTCCCATGGCCTGGACGAGTTCGTGGGCGCAGACGACGCCATCCTGCGCCTGTTCGAGACCCTGACCCTGGCCGCCGGAACCACCGCCCCCATCCTGCTTCTGGGCGAGACGGGCACGGGCAAGGATCTGCTGGCCCGGGCCGCACACAGTCTGAGCCATCGCCGGGACGGCCCCTTCGTCAAGATCAACTGCGCCGCGCTGCCTGAAAACCTGCTGGAATCCGAACTGTTCGGCTATAAAAAAGGGGCCTTCACCGACGCCCGGGCGGACAAGCCGGGCATTTTGCAGACCGCCGAAGGCGGCACGGTCTTTTTCGACGAGATCGGCGAACTGCCCCTGTCGCTCCAGGCCAAGCTGCTCCAGGTCATGGAGGAAAAACGCTTCCGCCCCCTGGGGGCCACCTCCCTGCGCACCGTGGACGTGCGCCTGGTGGCGGCCACCAACCGCAGCCTCAAGACCCTGGCGGCGGAGGGCAAGTTTCGCGACGATCTGTATTTTCGCCTGCGGGTATTGGAGCTGGAGATTCCCCCCTTACGCAAACGGCGCAGCGACATTCCCCTTTTGATCGAACATTTCCTCAAACACATCGGCGAGATGTACCACAAGCGGATCGCCGGGGCAGACCCTGGGGTGGTCAAGATCCTGTATCGCCATGACTTTCCCGGCAACGTGCGCGAACTGCTACATGTGGTGGAGCACGCCGTCATCCTGGCCAAGGACGACGTGCTGCATACCGGCGACCTGCCGCCCTATCTGGCCCAGTCCGCCCCCCGCAAGGCCGTTGCGGACGATCCCGGCCCCCTGGCCCGCAGCGAGCGGGACTGCCTTGTGGAAGAGCTGGCGGCGCACGGCTGGAACATGGCCCAGACCGCCAAAACCCTTGGCGTCAACCGTTCCACCCTGTGGCGCAAGATGAAAAGATACGGCCTGTAGGGGCCGGTCCCTGCGGATATTCCCCGAAAATCCCACCCGTTGGGCCGTTTTTTCCCGTTCCATGTCCATCCAGATGAATAGGGCAACGTTGCGTCATTGCGACATGTGTTGCAACGAATGTTGCAAATATGCAACAGGCGCAACTGCCAAATCCGTCATTTTCCTTTCCAACAGGCCAAAAAGCATCGGGAAACCTGATTCATGGAAAGCGGCACGGCTTTTGCCTAAGTGATGTCGTTCCATACGAAAGCCGCTGGCGGAGGGCCGGGCATCGGCGCCGCAGCCAAAAGGAGAAGACTATGGGTGATTCGGTGTATACCTTTGAAGGAAAAAAACGGCCCTCGTTCATGGCCAAGGTCAAGGAGCTTTTGCCCGAAGGGGGCAACCTTGACATGTGCCTGACCTGCGGCCTGTGCGCCTCGGGGTGTCCGGCCGCAGGGCTGGCCGGGGGCATGGACCCCCGCAAGTTTTTGCGCATGGCCGCCCTGGGCATGGACGACGAGGTCACCTCCACGGAGTGGGTGTGGCACTGCACCATGTGTCAGCGCTGCATCTACGCCTGCCCCATGAAAATCGACATCCCGCAGCTGGTCTACAACGCCAGGCAGACCTGGCCGCGCGAGAAGCGGCCCAAGGGCATCCTCGGTTCCTGCGACCAGGCCCTGCGCACGGAAGGCAACAGCGCCATGGGCGCGTCCTCCGAGGACTTCGCGTTCGTGGTGGGCGACGTGTTGGAAGAGGTTCGCGAGAATCAGCCCGGCCAGGAAGACCTGGTGGCCCCCGTCAACAAGGCTGGCGCGGAATACTTCCTCAACCAGAACTCCCGCGAGCCCGTCACCGAGCCCGACGAGATGGTTCCCTTGTGGAAGATCCTCAAGACCGTGGGCGCAGACTGGACCTACGGCACCCGGGGCTGGGCGGCCGAAAACTACTGTATGTTCCTGGCCGACGACGCGGCCTGGGAAAACATCGTGCGCAACAAGGTCAAGGCTGTGGAGGATCTTGGGTGCAAGTACTGGCTCAACACGGAGTGAGGCCACGAACTCTTCGCAGTCCGGGCCGGACTGAAAAAGTTTGGGATCACGCCGAAGTTCGAGATCGAAAGCATCATCCGCCTCTATGCCCGCTGGATTCGTGAGGGCAAGCTCAACGTCTCCTCCGACTGGAACAAGGACCGCAAGGTCACCTTCACCGTACAGGATCCCTGTCAGCTCGTGCGCAAGTCCTACGGCGACCCCGCCGCCGACGACCTGCGTTTTGTGGTCAAGTCCGTGGTCGGTGAGGAAAACTTCATCGACATGTGGCCCAGAAAGTCCAACAACTACTGCTGCGGCGGCGGCGGCGGCTTTCTGCAATCGGGCATGCCCGAAGCCAGGCGGGCCTACGGCAAGCTCAAAAACAACCAGATCATCGAGACCAAGGCGCACTATTGCATCACCCCCTGCCATAACTGCCACTCCCAGATTCACGACCTCTCGGAATACTACGAGGGCGGCTACCACGCCGTGCATCTGTGGACGCTCATCTGTCTGTCCATGGGCATGCTCGGGGAAAACGAGCGCGAATACCTGGGCGACGACCTCAAAGACGTCGGCCTGTAAGGCGCCATTCCGATCTGGACGGTTCCGCCCCGGCCGCAAGGCCGGGGCGGAACCGTCGCTTTGGGAACGTCCGGAAGGGGAGGGCATATGGATAGACTGGCTGACGAGGACACGTACCGGGAGGAGTTCACCCGGTTTTCCGTGAACATGGCCTGCCTGCTGAACTGGATGATCCGCGAGGCGGAAAAGGCCCGGACGACTGCAATAAGCCCCGCGCCCCTGGCGACCTCGACCTTCATGGGCCAGGGATACCGCCTTGAGCTTGTCTGCCGCAGCCGCGGCATCCGACCCCTTGTGGCGCTCATGGCCGAACCCTTGCAACGCGGCGTCCACCTGGGCCGCCTGGCCAGGGGCGGCAGGCTGCACCTTTTCGCCCACGGCCTGAAGGCGTTTTTCGGGCAGTTGCACGAGGCCGGGATCTACGAGCTGTTCGCCGAGGATCTGGAGCAGGCCCTGGACATGCATTTGCTGGGAGCGACGCGCCCGGCCTGCGCCTCCTGCTCCTCGTGCGCCTCCTCCGGATCGGACTGCCGGGAGAAACCGCAGACCACGGTGCATTGACGGCTTGATGCCTTCGGCGCAGGGCGGTAGGTTGAGGCCAAGGAGCCGCCGCCCATGCACCGCCTGACCGCAGCCGTTTCGACGTTTATGGCCGACAGACGCCACAACGCCCTGTTTCCCGGGTCGGACCAACCCGCCTTCGACCAGCCCCTTTTCGGCCACGCCCGGGGTGACGATCCCCTCTTTGCCTGGATCAAACAGGACATCGGGCCGGAATTTTTCTGGACGCCGCATGAGGCCTATCAGATGGCCTTTCCCGAAGAGGCGACCCAGCCGGAAGAGCTTTCGGTCATCGCCTGGGTGTTGCCCCAGACCGCAGCCACCCGGGCCGCCCAGGCCCGGGCCACGCAGACGCCGAGCCTGGAATGGACCATGGCCCGGCATCACGGAGAGGCCGTCAACGAGGCCCTTCGCCGGTTTGTGGTGGAGCATCTGGCCGGGCGCGGGATTGCGGCCGTGGCCCCGGTGCTCCTGCCCCAGTGGGGTCGGGCCCTGTCGACGCGCTACGGGTTCGCCTCCAGCTGGTCCGAGCGCCACGCCGCCCATGTCTGCTCCTTGGGCTGTTTCGGCCTGTCCGACGGACTGATCACGGCCGTGGGCAAGGCCGTGCGGGTGGGGTCCGTGGTGGCCCGCCTGGTCCTGCCGCCGGTGGTGCGGCCCTACGACCGCCACGACGCCTGGTGCCTGCGGGCTGTGGGCGTGGACTGCCGGGCCTGCATGAAACGCTGCCCGGCCGGGGCCATCACTGAGGCCGGGCACGACAAGGCGGCCTGCAAGGCCTACATCAGGGGAGTGACAGGGCCGTTCGTGGCCCGGGAGCAGATGGGCTTTGCCGTGTCCAGTTGCGGGCTGTGCCAGACCAAGGTGCCCTGCGAAATGACGAATCCCACTGCAAAACGCAGCCGCCGCGCCCGCAGGGAGTGATCCCCGGGACGCGGCGTCGCGGCACGACGTGGCGATTCGCCTGGCCTAGTGCTGGTGGTCGTGGGCCTCGTGTTCGTGTCCGGCGTGCTCATGGTCGTGGGGGCCGTGTTCGCCCGCATGGGTATGGTCGTGGGCGGCGTCGGCATGGTCGTGGGGATGCTTGTGCTCGTGGACGTGGTCGTGGGCATGGGTATGCGCATGGGCATGGGAATGCCTGCCGATGCCCGGATGCTCGTGCTCATGCTCGTGTTCGTGGGTGTGCTCGTGGACATGGTCGTGGCGGTGTTCGTGGTCGCCCTTCATGATATGCCTCCGTGGATCGTTGTTTTCGTATGGCCGGGGAAATCCCCTTCCCTGTATTTTCAAGATAACCCCTTGTCATTCAAAGTAAATACGGCAATATCATTTTTTTGATATCCCGTATTCCACCATGTCCAAGGCGATGTATCGCGTTTGGGGCCACGTCTGTCCCGGCCAGGGGCCTGCCGTGGTCTGCGGCCCAGGCAAACGGCCTGGATCGTGGCATGAACGCCTCGGCCGTCGGCCTTCGGGACATAAAGACGCCGCCGTCCGCCGGAGCCGCCCCCTCGTGCGCGTCTGCGGGCAATGCTCCAGGGACCGCCGTCATGCCGCACCGGGCGGGCGGTATGTCGGACTTGACATCCCGGCCGCAACCTCCGAGGACAGACCGAACCTGCACACCATACGCACTTCGCCGTGCAAGGGAGAGAGCATGAAGCACTGCTTCGCCGCCGTCATTCCCGCCGCCGGGTTGTCCTCCCGGCTTCCGGCCTTCAAGCCCCTGCTGCCCCTGGGCGACGCCTCCACCCTGGGACGGGTGGTGCGGGCCTGTCGCCAGGCCAAGATTCGAGAGATCATCGTGGTCACCGGGCACCGAGCCGCCGAGGTCGAGGCCGAGGCCGTGCGGCTGGGGGCCCGCGCCGTGCATAATCCCGAGTTTTTGCAGGGCATGTTTTCCTCGGTGTGCGCCGGGCTGGCCGCCGTATCCGGCGAGGCGCTAGGGGTGTTCGTGCATCCCGTGGACATTCCCCTGGTGCGCTCCCACGTGCATATGCGGCTGATGGACCGTTTCGCCCTCTCCCCCGCGCCGGTCCTTTTCCCGGCATACGGCGGGCGCAGGGGACATCCGCCGCTTCTGCGGGCCGCGATGATCCCCGAGGTGCTGGCCTGGGACGGGGATGGCGGCCTGGGCGGGGCGCTTGCCGCCCTGGACGGCGAGGACGTGGAGGTGGCCTGCGCCCAGATCCATTTCGACATGGACGACGACGCGGCCTATTTCACGGCCCTGGGGCTTTTGGCCCGCCTGGAGGTGCCCGGCCCCGACGAGGCCCGGGTCATGCTTGCGTCCTATTTCGGCGTGCCGCCGCGCGGCCGCGCCCATGC
>NZ_JAZHDB010000076.1:0-23405 GCF_036584575.1 Desulfolutivibrio sp. | reverse complement strand
GGGAAGTGTACAACGATGAAAATATTAAGATGCTTGCTGAAGCCGCTGTTGAAGAGGGTCAGCCTGCGCCGAGGCGGCGACCCGGAGATCGCTCCCGGCGCGCCGCAGGGCCGGGTCCGGTTTGCGGTCTGGGGCGGCCTTGGGCTGGGACGGTTGGTGGCCTGGTGCAACCGGCATGGACTGGCGGGCATCTCGGGGATGGCCGGTATTCCGGGGACCGTCGGCGGGGCCGTGGCCGGAAACGCCGGGTCGTATGGCCGGGACATGGCCGGGGTTTTGGCCGGGGTCTGGGCCTGGACGCCTAAGGGCGGGGTGGAGTTTTTCGGGCCGGACAGGTTCGCTGCGGGCTACCGCCGGTTCTCGCTTGCGGGCGTTACGGGGTTTTTCATGATCGCCCGGGCGCTTTTCGAGTTTTCCGTCGCCGCCGAGACGGACGTCAGGCAGGAGGCCCGGGCCGCCCTGGAGAAAAAAAAGGCCACCCAGCCCATCGCGGCGGCCACGGCCGGGTGCCTGTTTAAAAATCCCCCGGGTGAAAGCGCCGGGAGGCTCCTGGATCTGGCCGGGTTCCGGGGAAGGCGTCTGGGGGGCATGGAGTTTTCCGCCATGCACGCCAATTTTCTGGTCAATCGCGGCGGGGGCGCAAGCGATGAGGCCTTTGCATTGATCGATGCGGCACGGGAAGCGGTGCGGTCGAGGTTCGGCCATGAACTGGAGCTTGAGGTGAGGGTGGTGTCATGAGCGTGCGGGTTGGCGGCATCTCCGGTGGCATAGCCATCTCCAAGAAACGTAAAAACGCTTACAGCGTGGCCGCGCCGGTCAAACCGTCCCCGACGCGCGGCTGGCGCCTGGGCGGGAACCGCAATCGCGCCCTGGCGGCCGCCCGGTTTTCCCAGCCGCGCGCCTCCAGGGTCAGCTTCAGCTCCGTGGGAGGGTTTTTGGCCAAGGTCATGACCATGGGATTCGCCGCCGTGGTCATTGTGGCCGTCAGCGTGGGGCTTTTGGCGGGATATCGCTGGCTGACCACGGTGAACTATTTCGATCTGACCAATGTGGACATCGCCGGGGTCTCCCGGCTGTCCCAGGACCATGTGCGGGCCCTGGCCGAGATCGCCCCGGGCGACAACCTGCTGTCCCTGGACATGGAACAAATTCGCACCGCACTGGTTCGTGACCCGTGGATCGAATCGGCAACGGTCAAGCGGGTTTTGCCGGGATCGCTGTCCATCCAGGTCGTGGAACGCGTGCCAGCCTACCTTGTGCATCATCAGGGCGGCCTTTACTATTGCGACGAATCCGGCCGCCTGATCGACAGGGTGGAGGCGGGAACCTTCGTTTCCCTGCCCCAGATCGAGGTCGAGGCCGGAATGGAGAAACGTCTGGCCCTTTTGGCCGAGCTCAAAAGGATCGTCGGCGAACACCGCGCCCCGTTTCGATTCAACCAGGTGGGTTGGATACGTTTAAGCTGGGGACGCGGCTTTGAGGTCCAACTTATGGACTCGGATATCCTTATGTGCATCGGCTCGGAAAACTGGATGCAGAACCTGCATCGCTTAAACCTCGTGTGGGCCGATCTCAAGCGGCGCGGGGAGTTGGACAAGGTCGGAGTCATCACCGCCCAGGACGACAAGGTCTGGGTGGAAAAAAAGTCATAGTCGCAACGGTCCCGTCTTTCGACGTGGGGGCGTTTGGGGACGGGGCGGCGAACATCGTGGAGACAGGAAGGGGAGGAGGCCATGGCCAAGTCGGAACTTATCGTCGGTCTGGATATCGGAACCACCAAAATTTGCGTGGTGGTGGGCGAATTGTCGCCCGAGGGCGTGGACGTGGTGGGCATCGGCACCGCCCAGTCCAACGGACTGCGCAAGGGCGTGGTGGTCAACATCGAGCAGACCGTGCAGTCCATCAAAAAGGCCCTGGAAGAGGCCGAGCTCATGGCCGGGTGCGAAATTCGCTCGGTCTATGCGGGCATCGCCGGGAGTCACATCAAGGGCTTCAACAGCCACGGGGTCATCGCCGTCAAGGGCGGCGAGGTGGGGCAGCGCGACGTGGAGCGGGTCATCGACGCGGCCAAGGCCGTGGCCATCCCGCTGGACCGCGAGGTCATCCACATCCTGCCCCAGGAATTCATCGTGGACGACCAGCGGGGCATCGCCGACCCCCTGGGCATGGCCGGGGTGCGCCTGGAGGTCAAGGTCCACATCGTCACCGGCGCGGTGACCAGCGCCCAGAACATCATCCGCTCCTGCCACCGGGCGGGCCTGGACGTCTCGGACATCGTGCTCGAGTCCCTGGCCTCGGCCAAGGCCGTCCTGACCGACGAGGAGCGCGAGATCGGCGTGGCCCTGGTGGATCTTGGCGGCGGCACCACGGATGTGGCCCTTTTCGCCAACGATTCCATCAAGCACACGGCCGTGTTGGCCCTGGGCGGCACCAACCTGACCAACGACATCGCCTTCGGGCTGCGCACGCCCATGGCCAGCGCCGAGGCCATCAAGGTCAAATATGGTTGCGCCCTGGCCGACCTGGTGCAAAAAGACGAGGTCATCGAGGTCACAAGCGTGGGCGGCCGCGAGCCGCGTCGCCTCTCGCGCCAGGTGTTGGCCGAGATCTGCGAGCCCCGGGTGGAGGAGATGCTGGCGTTGGTTGACCAGGAGCTCATCCGTTCCGGCATGAAGGGCTTAATCGGCGCGGGCGTGGTCCTAACCGGCGGCACGGCGCTGATCGAAGGCATCCAGGAGCTCGGCGAGCAGATTTTCAACCTGCCCACCCGGGTGGCCTACCCGGACAAGGTGGGCGGCCTAAAAGACGTGGTGCATAGCCCCAAATACGCCACGGCGGTGGGGCTTCTCATGTACGGAGCCGAAAAAGAGGGTGTGGAGCAGCGTTTCCGCATCCGCGACGAGAATGTTTTCAATCGTATCCTGGGGAGGATGCGCAAGTGGTTTGTTGATGTAAAGTAGGACGGCTGGGGTTTTTCCGGGGAGCATTCAAGGAGACTATCGAGGGGGAGGGAATGGACATGGAATATTTCGAATTGGACACCGAATCGAGCGCACGCATTAAAGTCGTGGGCGCGGGGGGCGGCGGCAGCAATGCCGTGGACAACATGATTTGTTCGGCGCTTAAGGGCGTCACCTTCATCACCGCCAACACGGACATGCAGGCCTTAAGCAAGTCCAAGGCCGAATTTCGCCTGCAGATCGGCGAGAAGCTGACCAAGGGCCTTGGCGCGGGGGCCAATCCCGAGGTCGGCCGCGACGCCGCCCTGGAGAGCATCGACCTCATCCGCGAGACCCTGGGCGACGCGGACATGGTGTTCATCACCGCAGGCATGGGCGGCGGCACCGGAACCGGGGCCGCGCCGGTCATCGCCCAGGCGGCCAAGGAGATCGGGGCCCTGACCGTGGCCGTGGTCACCAAGCCCTTCTACTTTGAAGGCAAAAAACGACTGCTTCAGGCCGAAAAGGGCGTGCAGGCCCTGCGCGAGGTGGTGGACTCCATCATCACCATCCCCAACGACCGCCTGCTGTCCCTGGCCTCCAAAAAGGCCACCTTCCTGGAAATGCTCAAAAAGGCCGATGAGGTGCTGTACTTCGCGGTCAAGGGCATCTCCGACCTGATCATGGTGCCGGGCCTGATCAACCTGGATTTCGCCGACGTCAAGGCCGTCATGTCCGAGATGGGGCTGGCCATGATGGGTTTCGGCGTGTCCCGGGGCGAGTCCCGGGCCCGCGAGGCGGCGCTCAAGGCCATCACCAGCCCGCTTCTGGAAGACGTGACCATCGACGGCGCGCGCGGCGTGCTCATGAACATCACCTGCGGTCCCGACCTGACCATCGAGGAAGTGGACGAGGCCGCCTCCACCATCACCGAGGCTGTCCACGAGGACGCCAAGGTCTTCTTCGGCACGGTCTTCGACCAGGACGCCGGGGACGAAATGCGCATCACGGTCATCGCCACGGGCATCGACAGCGAACGCCTGGCCGCCTCCACCGCCGCCGCCCGGCAGGCCGAGGAACGCCATGTGGAGAACGTGACCCCCCTAAGCCGCACCCGCGCGCCCGGTTCGTCCGGACCCAGCGGCGGAGGCGGCGTCCCGGCCCAGCCCTCAAGCGTCGGCGGCGTCATGCAGAGCCCCCGGGCGGCCAAGATCCTGACCTCGGCCACGGCCAACGACTACAACATTCCGGCCTATATCCGCAAAGGCGTGAAAAAGACCCCCGAGTCCGCCGCGGTGCAGCCGCCGGTCAAGGCCCACGCCCCTGGCGAGGAAGAGTTTATTTTCGATGAGGAGGAGTTCGAGATTCCGTCGTTTATCCGCATGCAGGCGGATTGACGGCGTCCGCTGCCGTGAGGCGCGATCCTCCCTCCCCGGTCTTCTTCGGTCGTGATCGCCCGCCCCGGCGTGAATGGGGCGGGCGGCTCCCCGTGGCCCTGGTGTTCCCGGGGCCGCCCCGGGCCGCCCTGTCGGCCCTGGGCTGGCAGGCGGTCTACGCCCTGGTCTCGCAGCATCCCGGACTGGCCGTGGAGCGGGTGTTCGTCTCCGGCCCGGGCAAGGCCGTATCCGAAGATTCCGGCCGCCCCCTCTCCGACTTCCCGGTCATCGCCTTTTCGCTTGGCTACGAAGAGGACTACGCCACGGCCGTGGCCGCGCTTTTGTCCGTCGATCTCCCCCCCCTGGCCGCCGACCGGCCCGACTATCCCCTGGTTCTGGCGGGCGGGCCGTCGATCTTCATGAACCCGGCGCCCATCCTGCCCGCCCTGGACGCAGCCTTCGTGGGCGAGGCCGAGGCCGGTTTCGCCGCGTTTCTCGAGCGCATCCGCGTTCACGCCGCTTCCGGCCTGGGCAAGGCCGCGCTGCTGGACGCCGTGGCCGACATGCCGGGCGTGCTGGTCCCGGGCCGCACCACGCTGCCGGTACGCCGGGCCGTGCACCGCGACCCGGGCGATCCCACCGCCCTGTCCTGCCCGGCCCATTCCGCCTTCGTCTCCCCCGAAGCGGAATTTAAGGACATGCTGCTCATCGAGGTCAACCGGGGCTGTCCCTACGGCTGCCGGTTCTGCGCCGCCGGGTTCGTCTACCGGCCGCCGCGCCACGCCGACATGGACGAGGTGCTGGCCATCGTGGACCGGACGCGGCCGCAAAAGGTCGGCCTCGTGGGCACCGCGCTCACCGACTGGGACGACCTGTCGCCGCTTCTGGCCGCCCTGGCGCAGCGCGGCGTGAAGTTCTCCCTGGCCTCGGTGCGCGCCGACGGCGTCACCCGCGAGCTTTTGACCATCCTTCGGGCCGCTGGCTCGCGCACCCTGACCCTGGCCCTGGAAGGCCCCAGCGCCCGCCTGCGCCGCGCCGCCAACAAAAACCTCTCCGAGGACGCCTTCATGGCCGCCGTGGCCCTGGCCGGGGAGTTCGGCGTCAACCACCTCAAGATGTACTGCATCGTCGGCTGGCCCGGCGAAACCCCGGCCGACTACGACGAACTGGCCGAACTGATGGGCCGCGTCCACGCCGCCGGGAGCATCGGCCGGGGCAAACGCGGCATCCAGCACGCCACCCTGGCCGCCAGTTGCCTCGTGCCCAAGCCGTTTACGCCCATGCAGTGGGCCAAAATGGCCTCGGAAGACGACATCAAGGCCGATGGCGAGCGCCTGCGGCAGGCCGTGGCCCCGCACAAGGGCATGCGCTACAGCCTCGACGGCGCGTTCGCCGCCCGGGTGCAGGGGCTCCTGGCCCGGGGCGACGAGCGGCTCTTCGAGCTCATCCTCCTGGCCGCCAAAAACGGCGGCAATTTCAAAAAGGCCCTGTACGCCTGGGACGGCGACCCCGCCCCCTACATCGACCGTCAGCGCGACCCGGACGAGGTCTTCCCCTGGGAGATCATCGATGTCGGGGTTCGCCGCGACTACCTGTGGCGCGAATGGGAACGCTACCAGGACGCCGTGCCCACAGCCAAATGCCCGCCCGCCGGATGCGGCGCGTGTGGGAGATGCGGCATGGATTCGTAGCGCAAGGCAGGAAGAGAAAGGCATTTCCCGGGGGAAATCATTTCCCCCGGAACCCCCTGGATTCGGGCGTCGATCCGCCGCGTTGCGGCGCATCAACGCCCGGAATGCCAGTGATTCGCGCGGGAAGCGTTCCCCGTGAGGGGGTGGTGTGATTGCCGCCCCGTACCCCGCCATGTTGAACGAAAAAAATACGTCGTATTTTTAAGATACAAACAGTGGTTCGACGCTGAAGAGCATCGGGGCTGCCGCCCCGTACCCCGCCCGGGGGAAATCATTTCCCCCGGACCCCCTGTATTCGGGCGTCGATTCGCCGTTTTGCGGCGCATCAACGCCCGGGAACACAGGCGGGCAGGGCGACATGGAGAATGCGGGCGGGCTGTCGGGAGGGGGGCGGAGGATGCGGGGTAAAAGCGTGCCTGTAGAGATATGATCCAAGCGGAAGGACGAAGGTGGGGAGGATATGTGAGGGACGTTTGAAGTCGAGAGGGATGCAGTGAGGATGCTTGAATCCGGATAGGGAAGCGCGTATGCGGGAAGCGGGAGGAGAAGAGTATGCCCGTGGAACTCTATCTGGCCTTCGTGGCCGCGACGGTCGTTATTTTGGTCATCCCGGGGCCGACCGTGATGCTGCTCATCAGCCGAGGGCTGTCGGACGGGAAACGCAACGTCCTGCCGCTGGTCGCGGGCGTTGCGCTCGGCGATCTGACCGCCATTTCGCTGTCCATGCTGGGGCTGGGGGCGCTTCTGGCGGCGTCGGCGACGCTTTTTACGGCCGTGAAATGGATCGGCGCGGTCTATCTGGTCTGGCTCGGGGTGAAGATGATCCGCGAGAAAGGCGGGGTGCCTGCCGCCGACCCGCAGGCCGCCAAAAAGGCCCGCTTCGCCCAGGCCTTTTGCGTCACGGTCCTCAACCCCAAAACCATCATGTTCTTCATCGCGTTTCTGCCGCAGTTCGTGTCGCATAGCCATCCCGTGCCGCCGCAACTGGTGCTGCTCGGCGCGACATTTACGCTGCTCGGCGCGGTCAATTCCTTTTTGTACGCGACGCTTGCCGCCAGCGCGGGCAGCCGCCTGACCAGACCGGGGGTTGTCGCCGCCATCCGCAAAACCGGCGGCGGAGTACTCATTGGTGCGGGGGTGCTGACTGCGGCGATGCGACGGGCGGGGTGAAGAGATATTCAAAGATTAGTATAGGTGATTAAGTGGCTGGAAAGCGTCAGCACTACTTGCCTCGTTTTTTGCAAAGAGGGTTTCTGTCTCGTAAAAGAAAGCGAGAAGAACTTGCATTTGTATTTTATAGCAATGGAAAACATTATGAGCATAGTATAAAGCAAATTGCTGTAGAGAGTAGATTTTATGAAATTGATGAAATGACTGCGGATGATGTGGTGACTGATCTTGAGGGTTGCTATGCAGGTATTGTTGATAGAATAAGAAAATCAGGGAAGATTCAGTCGGATGATTTAAATAAACTTGTTGAATTTATAGATCATTTGGTTCTCAGGACTAAAAATAGTCGGTCTCTCCTTGGAGGATCGACTGGCTATTTGGTTGATAAGGTTGAAAAATCAGTCGTAACAACTGATTTTATAACTAATTTGCTCAAGTCGGGATCTTTTCAAGACAGAGTCATCGAAAAGGTGATTGCGAGTATATTGAAAGAAAAACCTGAAAGTAGTCCAGAAGTGCTTCGGGAATTAATTCGGGATAAGATCGCTCAAGATAACGCGGAAATGACTCGATATGCTGTTGAGCAAGCTCGAATAGTTGGACCACAATTTTTTTCTTCTGTGCGTGGGAAATTGAAAAATGAGATTGTCAAAACACAAATTAATTTTCTGCGCAGCAATGAGCATACGTCTGAGAAATTTAAAAAATACATGGAATTAAAGTGGTCAGTGAAGGAGTATGAACTCGGTGATTTGATTTTGGGAGATATTGGCGTTGTAGGTATAAATATGCATGGGGATGTAATTCCCCCACTTTTTGAAAGTAATTTTTATAAACTTATTTTTCCGATAAGCTCAAATCTATTGGTGATTGGGAGTGTTGATGATTCAAGTCTTGATTTGACGAAGAACGAAGTTAACACTCTGCTATCTTCGATGTCTATATATCTATTTGTCGCGTCAAATATGTCTAGCGATATTTCGCGATTGTCAAAATTGATAGGCTGTCGGTCTTGTGAATTTTACAAGGAAACAATAGATAGTATTGTTCGAGATCGATTTGGGATTCAGAGATAGTATTTACATGACACCGTCAACCCGGCTGATCAGCGACAGGCATATCCCATCACCCCACAACCCTCTCCTTCACCTCTCCCCCAAAGAACCCCTTATACACCTTCGACGGCTCCACCCGCACCACAGCCCTGTACCCCAGCGCCTCCAGCGCCATCTCCAGATGATCCCATGTGGAGCGATGGTACAGATCAAGCAACCGCCGCACGGATTTCGGGTCGGTATGCAGCCGCGCCGCCATCTTGAGCTGGCTCACGCCCTGGTCCCGCATCCCCTGGTACACGGCCAGCTTCACCACGGCCATGGGCGGCAGTTCGATAAACGGTTCGTCGGGTTCGTCGCAAGCGGCCGCAAACGGGATATCCTCGCCGCGCTCCATCATGTGGTCCAAGAGCGTCAACAGCGCGTCCAGGGCCATATCCAGCGCATCATCCTCATGCGTTCCCGCCGTAATGATTTCCGGCACGGTGGGGCAGGTGGCCATGACGGTCTGATGGTCCAGCCGTTCCAGGGTGATGGGGAAGCGCATTACAGTATCTCCTCGGGATCAATGCCCAGTTGTTTGCAGATCGATTTGAAGAAACGCGGATCGTAGTCAACGCCTGCGTGGAAGGGAACGGCGACCCGCCGCTCCCCGGAATAGGCCATGACGTGCGATCCCTTGCCTTCGCACTCGATGATAGTCACGCCATACCGGCGCAACCGTTTCAGAAACTCCCGGCACTTCATGCCTTCACCATATAGGGCACATTTGCCCCACCGTCAACCCGGCGACCGCTCCATCAGCCCGCGCCCGGTCCCCGGGCGTCAGTTTCGCCCGCCATCCGGGCGCATCCCTCCCCAGTCCATAGTCCGTGGAATCCTCCCCTGTGCGCCCTGTGCGCCCTGCGCATCGCCGCGCCGCGCCAGCCGCCATCCGGGCCGGGAATCCCGCCGTGCGGACATGGCCGCACCTGTCTGGTGCGTAACTACGTCGTCCGCTCCACGGGAAATGGATTTTGCCCGGCCATGAGCGGCTTCCAGTCCACGGATCGTGGACTGTTTTCCCCGTGCGGCGGCCTCGCCCAGGGTGGCGCACGCCCCCATCGTTTCGGACGCCGGGGGGGAGGTCGCGGGCATTTCTCAAGGCTCCACGGCGTGTTGAACACCAGCGGCGGCGCTATCGGGTGAACCTCGACAGGGGCACATGCAGCGGTTGCACGGTTGTTGCTACCTGCAAGGAACCACCTCCGCCGTTTTCGCGCGGGAGGGGAATGTGCCGATCAAACAGGAGGGGCCACCATGAACAGACCGGTCCCCGGAAAAACGCCGACAGGCCACGACTCCCAACGGGGGCTGGCGGCCGTGGAAATGGCCGTCATCACCGCCTTCGTCCTGGCCCCGCTTCTGATGATCCTCGTGGAGGGCTCCAAGATTCTTGGAGAATATTCAACGATCCTGTCGGCCTCTCGCGAAGCGGCGCGGCTGGTGATGCGGGAGAACGGCGACGCCACGGGGGCGGCGGATCTGGTGAAGAACCTGACCACCGACCTGGATGGCGCCGACCCGAATGTCGAGATCACCGTGACGGATACGGAATCGGAAAAAAACGTGAAAGTGAAGGTGGATTATGTCTACCAGACCGTTATCGCCGCCCAGTCCCAGGCCGACCTTCCTTACCCGGATCTGGACATGCTTGGCGGGTGGAATCGCACGCTTACGGCCAGCACGGTCATGCCGCTGCCCTAGGGACGACAACCGCCGGGGCGCCATCACGCCGCTTCTGGCCATCGCCCTGCCCGCGATCATCGGCGCGGCGGGTCTGGCCGTGGACGGCGGGCGCATGTATCTGGCCGACCGCGCCCTGCAAAACGCCGTGGACTCGGCGGCCCTGGCCGGGAGCATGGCCCTGCCCGAGGATCCGGACATGGATCAGGGCATCGCCGCCGCCGCCGCCCAGGAGATGCTCACGGCCAACTATCCCGAGGCCACCATGGTCTCGGCCGGGCCGGGGTCCGAGGTCCGCAGCGCCTGCGTCGTGGGACAGGCCAACGTGGACTATCTGCTCATGGGCGTGCTCGGCCTGTCAAGCGGCACGGTCACGGCCAAGGCCTGCGCCGGGTTCAACAACCTGGAGATCGTGCTGGTGCTGGACACCACGGGCAGCATGAAGGGCACGCCCATCGCCAACGTCAAGTCGGCGGCCACGGATCTGGTGGAGCTGATCCTGCCCTCCAACACCACCCCCTCCACCAAGATCGGCATGACGCCGTTTCGGGGCATGGTCCGCCTGCGCGCGGGCGTGGACGGCGTGGCCGCAGGCTGCCGCAACGCCAACGGCACCCTCAACAACGGCAAGCTTCTCGATGTCTACAAGGCCACCAAGTACCGCTATCCTGTGGGATCGTACCTCAATGTGGACTCCGACACCTGCAGCAACATCTCCTACGTCGAGGCCCTGACCACGGATCGCGCCTCCATCCTGTCGCGCATCTCGGCCTTAAGCGCCGACGGCTCGGGCTCGGGCACGATCATCTCCGAGGGCATCAAGTGGGGCAGCCATGTGCTGACCCCGGCGGCGCCGTTCACCGAGGGCAGCTCGGATGAAAAGTATCGCAAGATCATGATCGTCTTGACCGACGGCGACACCGAGGACGGACGTTGCGGCGGAACCTACGGCATTTCGTACACGCCCAACAACTACTGGACCAACTCCTACTTCGGCATGGGCCTGTCCTCGACCTATCCCGCGCCCGCCAACTTTCCCAACTGCGCGGACGGCGGCGGCCTCAACACGGCCATGGCGAACGAGGCCGCAGCGGCGAAGGCGCTTGGGATCGAGATCTTCTCCATCCGCTTCGGCGTCTCGGACGCCACGGACATCTCCCTCATGAAGCAGATCGCCTCCTCCAAGGATGGAACCACGGACCATTATTTCAACGCCCCAACCGCCGCAGACATCCTCAAGGTGTTCAAGCTCATCGGCCGCCAGCTCGGGCACCGGCTCATTCCCTATGACGAGGCCATGGGAACGTCGTCCTAGTATGCGTTCACAAAAAACATGTATGTTTTTTGTGAATAAAAATTATAAATTCAAGGTGTTGCTGCTTGTTAAGGCATAACGGGAATGACCGGACGCAACACGAGCAGGTCGGCGCAAGGCGGCAAGGACGGGAACGCAGCATGAACGCACAACACGCACAACACGCACAGGCGCAGCCGCCATCGGCCCCTTTGGTCCGCCGTCGCCGGGGAACGGGAGCGGACAGCCGGGGGACCACGGTCGTGGAGATGGCCCTGGTCCTGCCCCTGCTCATTCTGTTCATCACGGGCATCTTCGACGTGGCCAACATGATGCGCATCAGCCTCGGCATACAACATGCCGTGCGCATGGGCGTGGCCCTGGCCTCCTCCGGGGCCGGGGTGGACACGGACGAGCGCAGTGTGGAAAAGATCGAAACCGAGGTGAAGGCGCAACTGGCCCTTTTGGGAGAAAAGGTGAACGCGGGCGCGGCGATCACGGTGACGAGCTGGCCGGGCAGCAACTCCACCGGGGATGGAACCACCGGGGATCTGGGCGGGCCGTGCGATACCGTGGAGGTCAAGGTGGACTATAACTATCCGGTGCTGGAATCGTTCCAGGCCGCCATGATGCTGCCCATGTTCGCGTCCGAGGAGGGAGGCTTGTCCGAGATCCAACCCACGGTCGCCCTTTCCCGGGCCGAACGGCGACTCAACGAACCCTGGGCCTCCTGCAACTAACTGCCGCGTTCGCGGCCCGTGGGCCGAACCGCGCACCCGGCGTGGACCGGGTCCGCCTCGCGTACGATCCGACGCCCTCGTTCTTTGAACAGGGGCGTGGCCATGAGCCTGACGCCTCCGCCTCCGGGGGCTTTTTTTTGTCCCTGGGCGCGGCGTCTGTCGGGTGCTGCGGCCCGACTTTACCGCCCCGGCGCTTTGGGCTACGGAAATGGATGCAAACCATGGGGGGGACGATGGTTGGTCGCATGGGCCGTTTTTTCGCCGTGTTGGCGTGTCTGGCCGGTCTGGCCGGGCTTTGGGGCTGCGGAACCTTTGTCGGCGGTTCGGACAAGGCCGCCAAGGTTCCCGATGGCGAGGCCGGGGGGCTTTTGCGGGCCGGGGACGCGGCCCTGGCCGCCGGGCAGATCCAAAAGGCCCTGGAGACCTATGGCCGGGCCGGGAAGGCCGGGGCCGATGAGGCCCTGGTGCTGGAGCGCCAATGCCGGGCCTACCTGGCCGGGAATTCCTACAAATCCGCCCTGGACGCCTGCCGGGCCTGTCTGTCCCGACAACCGGACGATCCCGAGGCCCTCTACGGGGCCGGATACGCCAGCCTGATGCTGCACAACCCGTCGGCCGCCGTCGGCTATTTGGAAAAGGCCCTGGAGGCCCGTCCGGACATGACCCAGGCCGCCCGGACCCTGGGGGTGGCCCACTATCAGGCCCAAAATCACGACCAGGCCGTGGCGGTCCTGGAAAAGGCCCTGGAATCGGGCGGGACCGACGCCGACACCCAGAACAATCTCGGGCTGGCCCTTTTGTCACTGAACCGGGCCGATGAGGCGGCGGCGGCCTTCCAGGCCGCCCTGTCGGCCAAGGAAGTCCCTCGCACCCGCAACAACCTCGGACTGGCCCTGTGCCAGGCCGGGCGGTTCGAGGAGGCCTACGCGGCCTTCGTGGCCGCCGGCGGCGAGGCGGCGGCCCACAACAACCTGGGCGTGTGCTACCGGGAGCGGGGCATGGCCGACAAGGCGGCCGAGGAATTTGAGCAGGCCATCGCCCGAAATCCCCGTTTCTACCGCACGGCCTCCGAGAACCTGAACCGGCTGACGACCTCCGGCGTCCAGCCGCCCGAGGCCCAGCTAGCTGCACCGGCGAAAAATGCGCCGGACCAGCCAAAGGCCAAGGGGAACGCGGACACTGCAAAATCCGGGAAAAAGCCCGAGAAAAAAAGCGACGCGGCCCGGACCAAGGCCGAGCCCGCCCCGGGACAACCCGCCCCGGAGAGCCCCGCCGCAACGCCCCAGGCGGAAGCCGCTCCCCCGGCAGGGTCCGGGCCGGAACCCGTCGATGATCGCGACGCCCGGGCCCAGGAGAAGGCCGCCGCCCAGAAGGCCGCCAAAGCCGTCCCCGCCGCCGAGGCGCCGCCCGTGGCCCCGGCCCCGGAGAGGGCCCCGGAGAGCGCCCCGGTTCCAAATGGACAGGACGCAACCCGGACGCAAGCGCCGCAAACCCCCTGACCCCGGGCGGGGATGGCCGCCTGCGGGCGTCCCCGGCCGCACAAGGCCAACGACATCCGCCATGCCAGCCATGCGACACATCGGCCCGACCGAACCCTACCATGTGCTTGTGGCCGACGACGAGCCGCAAATCCTTGAGCTTTTCAAAGAGATACTGGCCCCGGACGACGATTTGGACCTGCTTCCCCGGGGTGCGTCGGACGCCTCCTCCCCGGCCGAACCCCATGCCCCGAGCTATGCGGTGACGGTCTGCCGCCAGGGGGAAGAGGCGGTTTCGGCGGTGCGCGAGGGCTTAAGGACGGGCCGCCGCTATGCCGTGGCCTTTCTCGACGTGCGCATGCCGCCCGGGCGCGGGGGCTTGTGGGCCGCGGCCGAGATGCGCCGCCTGGACCCCTATGTCCAGATCGTGGTCATGACCGCCTTCTCCGACATCGACGCCGAGGAGATGGCCCGGCGCGTGCCGCCTGCCGACCGGCTTTTGTATCAGCAAAAGCCCTTTCATCCCCAGGAGATTCGCCAGTTTGCGGCCTCCCTGTGCTCCAAGTGGAACTCCGAACGCGACTTCCTGACCCTCCAGACCCGGCTGGAGTCCATCGTGGCCGAGCGCACCCGGGAACTGGCCGAGACCAACGAGCGCCTCACCCGGGAGATCCGGGAGCGCGAGCGGGTGGCGGACCTCATTGCCGGGGCCAAAAGGGAATGGGAGGGCACCTTCGATTCGGTGCAGGATCTGGTGGTCATCATCGACCGGGACATGATGGTCAAGCGTCTGAACATGGCCATGGCCCACCGGCTGGGGCTGTCGCCCAAGGAAGTGGTGGGCCGTCCGGCCTTGTTCATCTTCGATCTGCCCGGGGCCGACGGCGAGTTGACCCGGCGGCTGGGGGCCCTGACCGACGGCCGCTTCCATTCCCTGGAATTGTCCCTGCCCCGGCTGCACGGGGAGTTTCTGATCACCGCCTCGCCCATCTACCTCTCCGAGGACGAACCGCTGGGCACGGTGTTCGTGGCCCACGACGTGACCGAACGCAAGGTCTTGGAAAAAAAGCTGCGGCAGAGCCAGAAGATGGAGGCCATCGGCACCCTGGCCGGGGGCATCGCCCATGATTTCAACAACATCCTGGGCATCGTCATGGGCTTTTCGGAGATGATCCTGGACGGGGCAGGGGGGGATGAAAATTTGCTGCGCCGGACGGAGCACATCCTGCAGGCCTGTCGACGGGGCAAGGATCTGGTGTTGCAGATCCTCACCTTCAGCCGCCAGACCGAGGAGGAGTCGAGCACGCTGCGCCTGTCGCCCCTGGTCAAGGAGACGCTCAAGCTCATCCGGGCCACCCTGCCGCACACCGTGGCCATTGAGGAGCGCATCGCAGGCGGGCCGGACACGGTGTTGGCCGAACCGGCCCAGATCCAGCAGATCGTCATGAACCTGTGCGCCAACGCAGCCCACGCCATGCGCGAGACCGGCGGCGTGCTCACCGTGACCCTGGAGGCGGTCCATCTGCCCGGCCAGGGCCGTGAGGCCCCGGGACTGCCGCCCGGGCAGTACGCCCGGCTGGCCGTACGCGACACGGGGCACGGCATCCCCAAGGAGATCCTGGACCGCATCTTCGACCCCTTTTTCACCACCAAAAAGCCCGGCGAGGGCACGGGCATGGGGCTTTCCGTGGTGCATGGCATCGTGCGCAAGTATCGCGGCGAGGTGAAGGTCAAAAGCGTGGTCGGCCAGGGCACGAGCTTCGAGGTCTTTTTGCCCCTGTCGTTTTTGACGGCGCACACGGCCGAGGAGGAGTCCCTGGGGGCGGCGGCGGGGCGGGGCCGCATCCTCTATGTGGACGACGAGGAGTCCCTGGCCGAGATCGGGGCCGAGCTCCTGGCGGGGCTGGGGTTCCAGGTCACGGCCGAGACCGATCCCCGGCAGGCCCTGGAGCGGTTTCGGGCCGAGCCCGGGGCCTTCGACGTGGTGGTCACGGACCAGACCATGCCCGGGCTCTCGGGCACGGACTTGAGCCGGGAACTTTTGGCCATACGTCCGGACCTGCCCATCGTCCTGGTCACGGGATTCAGCGAATCCCTGTCCAAGGACCGGGTGAAGGCCCTGGGCATCAGGGATTTTTTGCTCAAACCGGTGCTTCGCAAGGATCTGGCCGCAGCCGTGAGCCAGGCCCTTGGCCAGGAGGCCGGATGATCCACGGGAGGCGGCCATGACCCAGGCGGGACAATGGGGATATGTGACGGCGACGGCCGGGGCCACGGTGACGGCGACGCTGGTTCCGGCCATGGCGTCCGGCGTCCGTCTGGGGGACATGGTGCGCATCGCCACCGGCATAAGCCTGTGCTTCGGGCTGGTGGGGAGGCTGTGGTGGGAGGGGGCCGATCCGGAACGCCCTGAGGCCGGGCGGCGGCTGGCCGAGGTGGTGCTTTTGGGCGAGACCCTGGACCTGGACCGGCCGCAGGATTTTTCGTTTTTGCGCGGGGTGTCCGTCTCCCCGTCGTTGGGTTCGCCCGTCCACGGGGCCACCTCCCGCGATCTGGCCCTTATTTACGCCAAGCCCAGCGCCCCCAGCGTGGCCGTGGGCAGCCTGCACCAGGATCCGGGCATCGAGGCCCGGGTGCTGGTGGACGAACTTTTGGGCAAGCATTTCGCCATCCTGGGCACCACGGGATCGGGCAAATCCTGCGCCGTGGCCGTGGTCCTGGGCGCGGTCCTGGCCCGGTGCCGACATGGGCACATCGTGCTTCTCGACCCCCACGACGAATACGCCGCGGCCTTTGGGGACATGGCCCTGCCCGTGCCCCCGGACGATCTGCATCTGCCCTACTGGCTGCTCGATTTCGAGGAGATGACCCATGTGTTGTGCAGTTCCGGGCAGCCCTACCGGGAGGTGGAGGCCAACATCCTGAAAGAGGCGGTGCTGGCGGCCAAGCATGAGTTCATCGCCACCTCGGGGGGCCAGGACTACAACCTGACCATCGACACCCCGGCCCCGTTTCGGCTCCTGCGGGTGGTGGAAATCCTCAAAACGGGCATGGGCCGCCTCGACAAGCCGGAAAGCTCCATCCCCTACCTGCGGCTACTGGCCCGCATCGACAGCCTGCGCAAGGACCGGCGGTTCGGGTTCATGTTCGGAGGGTTGGGCGTGGAGGACTGCATGGCCGAGGTCATGGCCCGGCTGTTGCGCCTGCCGCCCGGGGGCAAGCCGCTGACGATCATCAGCCTGGCCGGGGTGCCCTCGGAGATTGTGGACGTGGTGGTGTCGGTGCTGTGTCGGCTGGTCTTCGACTTCGCCCTGTGGACCAGGCGGGGCCGGGGCGCGCCGGTGCTGTTGGTGTGCGAGGAGGCCCACCGCTATGTGCCGCGCGACCGCACGCTTGGGTTTGAGCCCACGCGCAAGGCCGTGGCCCGCATCGCCAAGGAGGGGCGCAAGTACGGCGTGTCGCTTGGGCTTGTGACCCAGCGGCCGTCGGAGATATCCGAGTCCATCCTGTCCCAGATGAACACGCTTTTTTCCATGCGCATGAGCAACGAGGCCGACCAGCGGTTCGTGACCATGGCCATGCCGGAGAACGCGGCCGGGCTTTTGTCGGTTTTGCCGTCGCTACGGGCCCGGGAGGCGGTGGTGGTGGGGGAGGGGGTGGCCGTGCCCATGCGGTTCGCCTTCGCCACCCTGCCCGACGGCGCCCGGCCGCAAAGCGAGACGGCGAAATTCTCCACGGCCTGGGGGCAGGAGCCGGGCGGGGGCGACTTCGTGCCGGAGACGATCAACCGCTGGCGGCGGCAGATTCGCTAGGGGCCGCATATGGGGCGAGATGCGTGATCGAGAAACGTCAAAACGGGCCACGCCTGAGGTTCGCGGCGCAGCCGGAGGGCGCGTGATGGGCATTGCCGCAAGAAGGCGAACCCTTTTGTTTTCCATGTGGGCCATGGTGTGTTTTCTGGCCCCGGCGCAGGCCTTTGCCCTCGAATTCACCGAGCAGGAGTCGCGCTACATCCGGGAGCACGGCACGGTCACCATGTGCGTGGACCCGGACTGGGCGCCCTTCGAGACCATCAACGAAAAGGGCGAGCACCAGGGCATCGCCGCCGATCTGGTGCGGCTTTTGGCCGAGCGCACAGGGCTTGTCTTCGAACTGACGCCCACCGCCTCCTGGGACGAAAGCCTGGAGGCCTCGAAAGACGGGCGTTGCAAGATCCTGAGCTTTCTCAACAAGACCCCGCAGCGGGAAAAATGGCTCATCTTCACCACGCCGATTTTCAGCGACACCAACGTGTTCATCACCCGCGAGGAACACCCCTTCATCTCCGACCCGGGCAAGCTGGTGGGGGAAAGCATCGTGTTTCCGCGCGGCACCTCCATGGAAGAGCTGGTCCGGCGCGATTATCCCAATCTTTCGATCCTCGTCACGGAAACGGAGAACGAGGCCATGGGCATGGTCTCCGCCAAAAAGGCGGACATGACCATGCGCTCGCTGATCGTCGCGGCCTACACCATCAAGAAGGAGGGGCTTTTCAACCTCAAGATCGCCGGGCAACTGCCCTATTATTCCAACAACCTGAGCATCGGCGTCGCGGACAACGACCAGACCCTGCGCGACATCCTCAACAAGGGCATCAGCACCATCACCAAGGCCGAGCGGGCCGGGATCGAGAACCGGCATGTGTCCATCAACGTGCAGACGGTGACAGACTATGGGTTCATCCTGGAGGTGCTGGGCGTGGTCCTGGCGCTGGCGGCCCTGGGGGGGCTTTGGGCCTACAAGGTCAAAAAGCTCAACACGGCGCTACGTAAGGAGATCGAGCGACGCAAGGAGCTTGAGCGGATGCGCGACGACGTGGAGCAGATCATCCGCCATGACCTGGTCACGCCGCTGACGGGCATCATCAGCATTCCGGAGCTGTTGCAGGATCAGGACAATCTGACCCAGGACCAGCGGGAGCTCTTGCACCATGTCGCCTATTCCGGAAAGCGCATGCTCGGCATGATCCGGATGACGGCCGATCTGGCCAGGATGGAGAAGGGAACCTACGCCGTCGCCCTGCGGGACTGCGACTTCATGGGCATCATCAAGGGGATACGCACCAACCTCTCCGGGACGTTCGGGGTCCGGAACGTCGGCTTCGAACTGCGCCTGGACGGGCGTCCGGCGGGGCCGGAGGATCGGCTGCTGCTGCGCGGCGACGAGTTCCTGCTGACGGGCCTTTTCGAAAACCTGATCAAGAACGCCTGCGAGGCCTCGCCCCCGGGCGGGGTGGTGTCGGTGGAGATCGATACCGCGACGTGGACGTTTTTCATCCGCAATGCGGGCGAGGCGCCCAAAGAGATCGTGGGGCGATTTTTCGAGAAATACGTCACCAGCGGCAAAAAATACGGCACGGGGCTTGGGACGTATTCGGCCCGGACCATGGCCCGGGCCATGGGCGGCGACGTGGAGCTGGACGCCTCGGTTCCGGGCCGGACCACGCTTGTGGTGCGGCTGCCGCAGAGCGGGCAGGCCTAGGCGCGCCGGGCGGGGCCTGCGGTTGACGCGACCGCGGCCTCAAGATGCTCCATCCAGACGGCGCGAAACGGCGCGTGCAAAAGGGTTCCGGTCAGCCTGGCCATGACCTGGAACCCGGCCGACTCCAGCAGTCCCTTCCAGGACCGGGGCGATGCGCCGTAGACGTCCACCTGGACGTGGTGGCCCGGCACGCTCATAAACGGCAAAAGCCAGACCCGGCGCGCGCCGTTTTGCCGCAGGCGGCCGACGATCTCCGCGCCCCCGGGCCGTCCCATGAGCGCCCCCAGAAAAAGCAACGGATCCTGTTTCCTGGCCCCGGCCTCCCAGTCGAGGTACCGCTGGTGTCCCTGGTGATACGTGCCGTGGGCCACCAGGACCACGGCCTCGTCCGGGCGGCGTTCGGCGGGGATGTAGGATGCCAGGCCCAGGCGGACGCGGTCGAGGTCCGTCTCGCTGGCCAGCAGGGGGCTGCCCATGCCCACCTCCGCAAATCCCTTGCGCGGATGGCGGTAGACCATGGCCTGGTCCAGGGTCCAGTGGTATTCCACGCCGGGAACCGTGTGCAGGGACTGCACCGCCAGATGGGTCACGCCCTGGTCGTGAAGCCTGGACAGGGCCTCGGCCACGGAGTCGTGGCGCATCCCGCGCGCGGCCAGCTTGCGGCGCACCTTGTGGGCCGTGAAGGCCCAGTGCAGGGCATGGTCCGGGTAGCGGCCGCGGACCTCGGCCGCGAACAGCTCGTAGCCGGTCTGGGCCTCGGGCAGGGCCGCGCCGAAGGCGGCCAGCAGGATGCCGTCCCGGCGCGGCCGGGGCCGGACGTGGTGATGGCCGTGGTCATGCCCGTCCCCATGATCGTGCCCATGTTCATGGCCGTGATCATGGTCATGCGCATGTGTGTGGGCCTCCTGGCCGTACTCATGGTCGTGGCCATGCTCATGGCCGGGCTCATGTTCAGTCCCGTGGTCGTGTCCGTGCCCATGCTCATGGCCGTGGTCATGCGCCTGAGCAGGATCGTTTCCACATTCGGCCCCATCGTGTTCGTGGGCATGGTCATGCCTGTGGTCAGGCCCATACTCGGACGCATGTCCGTGCTGCCCGTGGTCGTGGACCGGGATGTCGGTGTCGTCCGCCGCAGCGGTTGTGCGCGTCATGGCGTCCCCCGGAAAAAAGCCGGAGCGGCATAGGCCGGTTTGGGGGACAGGGCCGGGGAGGGGGGCGGGTCGCAACGGGGAGGACAAAGCCGCCGGAACCCCTCGACGGCAAAGTCCCGTTGCCTCGGGGTGCGGGGTTGGCAGGTCTTCTGGCTTGCCTGGACGATGGCCCGGCCTTCCCGTCCCCGGAGGGACAGTGGCCAAGGGGGGCGTCGCGCTTCCCGATGTCGGGCAGGCTTACAGCGGCGGGTCCGCTCCGGCGTCGCACCGGATTCCCTGTTCGTCTCCGTGTGGAGAACCAACCGTGCGACGTGACTACCGGGGCGCCCCGGGCGCTGTCAATGGCCCGGGCCTCCCGGCGCGGCCGGGGGGGGGAAGGCTGGACGCGCCGCCGCAACGGGGTTGCGACGGCGCGCGTCGTCATCTCTGTCTGCTGGAAAACGGCCTAGGCCAAGGCCCGGCGCGCCGGACCACGGCTTGGGCCCGCAATTTGCGCCGCCTCGCCGCCGTCCTCCTTCATCCGGTCGATCAGGCCTTTAAGCGTCATGGACTGCCGGGCCAGTTCGCTGACGGCCTGGGCGGACTGCTGCATGGCGTCGGTGGTTTCCGACGTGATCCGGTTGATGTCTTCGATGCTCCGGTTGATCTCCTCGCTGGCGGCGGATTGCTGCTCGGAGGCGCTGGCGATGGAGCGCACCTGATCCGTGGTCAGATCCACCAGGGTCACGATCTCGGCCAGGGCCTCGCCGGACTTCCCGGCCAGCGTCGTGGCCGCGTCGATCTTCTGGACGGCCTGCTCCACGTTGGCGATGTTCGTGCGGGCGCCGTTTTGGATGCCGCGGATCGCGTCGCCCACTTCTTTGGTGGCGGTCTGGGTCTTTTCCGCGAGCTTTCTGACCTCGTCGGCGACAACGGCGAAGCCCCGGCCGGCCTCGCCCGCCCGGGCCGCTTCGATGGCGGCGTTTAAGGCCAGCAGGTTGGTCTGGTCGGCAATGTCCGAGATGACGTTGAGAATCTGCCCAATGCTCTCCGCCTGTTTGCCAAGGGAGGTCATGTCGGTTTTCAGCGACAGCGCCGCATCCTGCACCTCGCCGATGCCCTTGACCACGAGGGTGACGACCTGGGAGCCGTCCTCGGCCTTGTGCCTGGCCCTGTCGGCGGTCTCGGCGGCCTGGGAGGCGTTCTTGGCGACCTCCATGACCGTGGCGTTCATCTCCTCCATGGCCGTGGCCGTCTCGCCCACCCGGTGGGACTGCTCTTCCGAACCCCGGCTGGATTGCTCGATCTGGGCGGACAGCTCTTCCGAGGCCGAGGTCACGACCTCGACGACATCTTCAAGCTGGTGCGCCGCCTGGAGCATGCCCTCGGCCTTGGCCCGTTCCGCCTGCTCCTTGGCGATCGTGGCCTCCTGCATGGCCGTTTCGGCTTCCCGGGTCTTTTGCACGGCCATGTCGGCCTGGGATTTCGCCTCGCCGATGAGGTTTTTCAGGCTCTGGACCATCCTGCGCAGGGCCTCCGCCAGCACGCCGATCTCGTCTTTTTGGTCCACGGACAGGGTGCTGTCGAGCTTTCCGTCCGCGACGTCCGTGGCGAAATGGACGCCCTTGGCCAGGGGGCGGGTGATG
Source organism: Desulfolutivibrio sp. (assembly GCF_036584575.1). Classification (NCBI taxonomy): domain Bacteria; kingdom Pseudomonadati; phylum Thermodesulfobacteriota; class Desulfovibrionia; order Desulfovibrionales; family Desulfovibrionaceae; genus Desulfolutivibrio; species Desulfolutivibrio sp. The sequence continues at coordinate 1,641 of NZ_JAZHDB010000076.1, read as the reverse complement.
GACAGGGTGACGACTACCCCGGCGACGATGCCGACCAAAAGCGCCACGGCGGAGAAGGCGACGGCCATCTTGATGCTTTTGGTGCGCACGGCGTCGAATTGGGTGTCGGCGTCCTGGCTTTCCTTGACGAAGCTCTCCAAAATGGCGTCGATGTTGTCCATGGCCTTGGTCTTCAGATCGTCGATCTCGGCGTCGATGGCCTTGATGCCGTCGTTGATCGATGATCCTTCCTTGCGCAGAAGCGGAAGCATCTTGGTTTCCATGACGGCGAAATATTGGGTGTAGAGCTTTTCGAGTTCGGCCAGCCGACGCTTCTCCTCCGGGGTGTCCACCATCTCCCGGAGCTGGGAGAGATCCTTGGTCTGCTGCGCCTTGGCCTCGGCCAGGTCTTTGGCGGAGTTGTCCAGGTCGCCGTTTATCACCGCATCGGCGATGATCCCGTACAGGGCCTCCAGGCGGGAGTCGATTCCTCCGATGAACTGGGCGTCCTGGGCTCGTTTCGCCCCGTCGTCCTGGAGTTCTCCCAACTCCATCATCGTGGCGATCTGTGTCCAGGCGACAATGGAAAACAGGATGATCACGGACGCGAAGCCGATCAAAAGGCGGAGGCCGATACGCAGGTTTCCGAATTTCATGGAATCCCTTCGCTTGCTGTGGTTGCGGCGTGAAGCCACCGATGTGTATAAAAACACTATGCAAAGAATCCGATGACGGCAAGGTTGCATTTGTATGAAAAGGGAGAAGACGCACTGTGTCATTGATTTTCAAAAAGGCGGAGAGAGCATCCCCTGCTGCCGGTGAAATGTCCCGTTTTTTCTGACCAAGCGCCGTGCGTTGGTGTTTGAAGGGTTGGATATTCCACTGGAAACAGGAGTTATGAAGAAAGAAGAGTGATGACACGGAAGATGGTTTTTGTGAGGCGTCGGATCCTCTCAGCGTAGAATGCGTTGTGAAACTGGCGATGCCGGTGGTCGGGAAAGATGGATTTCTGGGCGATGCCGGGCGCGGGGATCACTATGAACGAAAGCTGCCCATCACCTCCGCCAAAAGATACATCGACCCGCACACGACCACCGTCCCCGGAATGTCCCGCACCCGCGCCAGCGCCGCCGCCACATCCGGCACGGCCTCGGCCCGCTCCCCGAGCTTTCGGGCCACGTCGGCCGGATCGCGGGTGCGGCCCGGGCAGGAAAGCCCCGGCACGATGATCGGCCCCGTGGTCAGCCGCCGCACGATCCCGGCCATGCCCGCAAAATCCTTGTCCACCAGGCAGGTGAAGATCATCGCCGCAGGCGCGGCGCCCTCGGCCGTAAGCGCCGCCTCGAGGGCCACAAGGGCCGGGACGTTGTGGGCGCAGTCGAGAAGCAGCTCCCCGGCCGCGCCCGGCAGGGCGAACCGCTGCATCCGCCCCGGCAGCCGCGTCTGCCCAAGCGCCCGGCGCACCGCATCGGCGGAAACGGCAATCCCCAGCTTTGCCGCCAGAAGGAAAAACGCCGCCAGCGCCGTGGCCGCGTTTTCGGCCTGAAACGCCCCGGGCAACCCCCCGGGCATCCCCAATGGCGCGGCGTCGATGACCGGCCCGGCCACGGCCAGGGGCCGCACGATCCCGGCCGCCGCATCGTAGTGCAGGACGTCCCGGGC
>NZ_JAZHDB010000075.1:0-5235 GCF_036584575.1 Desulfolutivibrio sp. | reverse complement strand
CGTACCGCTTGGTCAGGTTGGCCGCATGCAATCCCTTGGCCATGGCGCTATTGCCTCCCGGCGTCCGGGGGAAGGGAGGGCGGCTGATCCCCCTGCGGCGGGCGCGAACGGGGCGCGGCCTCGGGACCGGGGGACAACCGGGCCAGGCAGGGGGCCAGACCTGGGTCCACGGAGGCGGCATCCGGGCAGGGGGGATCGTCGGCATCGGTTCCGGGAACCGTCCCAGCCGATTCGGACATGTCCAGCCCGTCCAGGGCGGCCTGGTCGACGGGACAGGCCAAGGCCTGCGCGCTTTGGGTCAGGAGCATGGCCACCCGCCGGGTGGCCGCGCAAATCTCCGCCAGGCCGCGCGATCCCATCATGCCCTGGGACAGATGGGACATGGCCCGGCTGATCTGGGACTCGCGCACCAGCGCCGCCTGGATGGCCTTGCGGCGGGTGATGTCCCGGGTGACGGAGATGAGCCCGGGGCGTCCGGCCAATCCGGTTGCGTCGCGCACCAGCGAAATACGGACTTCGAACCAGCGCAGTCGTCCCTCGGCGTTGCGGATGCGAAACGTGATGTCCCGGCTGGACTCGTCGCCCCGGGCGAAGCGGGCAAAGGCCTCATTGACGCGCGGCATGTCCTCCGGAAGGATGAAACGGCCCGGCCGGGTTCCGATCAGGGCCTCCGGTTCGACGCCCATGACCTCGCGGCAGGCGGGACTGGCATAGCGGTAGGCGCCGTCCAGATCATGCAGGCAGATGAGGTCGAGCATGTTCTCGGCCAACAGGCGGTACATGGCCTCGCCGCCGCCCGGGGAGGAGCCGCAATCGGGCGAGACGGGGATGGTGTCGGCGCGGGGGCGGGATGCCGGGGGTGAGTCGTTCATGGCCGGGCCGGACGCCTCAATCGGCATAGCGGCGCTTGATGTCGAGAATGCCGTCGAAGTTGTTCAGAAAACAATCCAGGATGCGCGGATCGAAATGGCTGCCGCGCCCGGCCCGCATGATGCCCAGGGACACCTCGTCGGTGAAGGCCTCCTTGTAGGGGCGCTTGCTGGTCAGGGCGTCATACACGTCGGCCACGGCGCAGATGCGTCCGAAAAGGGGGATGTCCTCCCCGGAAAGGCCCTTGGGATAGCCCGAGCCGTCCCACTTTTCGTGATGCGACAGGGCAATGATCTCGCCGGCCCGCAAAAGCTCGAAGGTGGACGAGCCCAGGATGCGCGACCCGAAAATGGTATGCTTTTTCATCAGCTCCCATTCGTCGGGGGTGAGCTTTCCGGGCTTGAGCAGGATGGAGTCGGGAATGCCGATCTTGCCGATGTCATGCATGGGGCTGGCCTGTTCCACCAGCTCCACCTCACCCTTGTGCAGCCCGAGGTTTGCGGCCAGACAGGCGCAATACCGGCTCATGCGGGTGATGTGGTTGGCCGTCTCCTCGTCCTTGAATTCGGCGGCCGAGGCCAGGCGGTAGATGGTCTCGCGGTGGGCGGCCAGGATGGTCTTCTGGGATTCCTCAAGGTTTTCCAGGGCCATGCGAAGGGCTTTGGTGCGCACCGCCACCATTTCCTCAAGTTCGGCCTGATAACGTTTCACCTGGTCCTGGGAGTGCTTCATTTTCAGAAGCGAATCCATGCGCACCCGCAGTTCCGTGAGGTCGATGGGCTTGGCGATGAAGTCGTTGGCCCCGGCCTCCACGGCCGAAAGCCGGTCCTGTTTTCCGGACAGGGCCGTGACCATGATGATGGGCACGTCGCCCACATCTTTGCGTTCGCGGATTTTCTTGGCCACATGGAAGCCGTCCATGTCCGGCATCATGACGTCCAAGAGGACCAGATCGATGCCCGGGTCCAGGACTTCCAGGGCTTTTTCGCCGCTTTCCGCCAGGACCGGGTCATGCCCCATGGAGCGCAGCAGGCCGCTTAACACCCGCAGGTTCATTTTTTCATCGTCAACGGCAAGGATGCGTTTGGGCATGGCGGGGGGGGGCTTAAAGGATCGCGAAACAAGGATTCGTCGCGCGGCTCCGTGCCGCGTAAGGCAAAATACGGAGGGTCGATACCGGCGTCAAGGAAGATTCCTCGGCCAAATGCCGGTTGCGCCCTGTTTTTGGGGGTCGGCGCACGAAAAAAGCGCCGGAGACCGTCGTCTCCGGCGCGAAAGAGGCAAAACGTGCCGTGCGGGCCTACATCATGGAACCGGCCAGCTTGATCAGGCGCAGAAGCTGGTTGGTGAACCCGGCCTCGTTGTCGTACCAGATGAGCACCTTGGCCAGGGAGCCGTCCAAGACCTGGGAGGCTGCGGCGTCCACCACGCCGCCGTGGGTGTCGCCCATGAAATCCACGGACACCAGGGGCTCGTCGGTGTAGCCCATGTTGTCGTTTGCGGCGGCCTTGAGCACGGCCAGCATGCCCGCCGTGTCCGTGGGCGTCTCCAACTCCGCCACCAGATCCACCAGGGAGACGTTGGGGGTGGGCACCCGGATGGACATGCCGTCGAGCCTTCCGGCCAGCTCGGGGATGACCTTGGTCACGGCCCGGGCCGCGCCCGTGGTGGTGGGGATCATGGACACGGCGCAGGCCCGGCCGCGTCGCCAGTCCTTGTGGGAGCCGTCCAGGATACGCTGGCTCATGGTATAGGAATGGATGGTGGTCATGATGCCGTGCTTCATGCCGAAGGCGTCGTGCAGCACCTTGACCACCGGGGCCAGACAGTTGGTGGTGCAGGAGGCGTTGGAGATGATTTTGTGCTCGGGCTTGAGTTGATCCTGGTTGACGCCCATGACGATGGTCACGTCCTCGCCCTTGGCCGGGGCGCTGATGACCACGGTCTTGGCCCCGCGGGCCAGGTGCTTTTCACAGCTCTCGCGGTCGTTGAACTTGCCCGTGGATTCGACCACCAGATCGCAGCCCAGTTCGCCCCAGGACCATTCACCGGCCCCGTGCCGGGTGACCTTGACCGGGGCGCCGTTGATGGAAAGCCCGTCGTCCGTGGCCAGAACCGTGCCGGGAAAACGGCCGTGTACCGAATCGTATTTGAGCAGATGGGCCATTTGGGGATTGTCCGCCCTGGCGTTGACCGCGACCACGGAAACGTCCGCGTCGTCCGCCAGGAGCCTGATCAAATACCGGCCGATACGACCGAATCCGTTGATGCCGATCCGAATGGCCATATGCTGTCTCTCCTTGTGGGTGGAACTGTCGTGCCCGGGGCCTTCCGAGTGCGCCCGCGACCGGATGGGACACAGCGCAAAAATGCGGCAGGCGCCCACGGTCTATAGACCGGTAACGGATTTTGTGTCAACGAAGCCAGGTTTTTCTTAACTATTTCAGATGTAAATTTTCGTTTCCGAAAAAATGCATGCCGAGCGTCCCCTGCCCGGCATGCATTTGCGAAAAGACCATCCCAAACTTATTTCGGAAGCAACCAATCCTCTTTGATCTCGAAAAGCGGGAATGACGGCTGCACCTGCGGTTCCTTCTGGCGGGATTTTTCGTAGCACTCGTGTTCCAGGTCCAGCATGGCGTTGTCCGTCAGCCGGATGGAGGTGCCCTCGGTATCCTCGGGATCGTCGCCCGCGGCGTGTTCAAGCAAAAGCGCGGTCACGCCGGTTTTGATGTTCCCGAATTTCCAGGCCATGCCGAGGTACAGGGCCCCCTGGTCGGACATGAGCGGCTTGGGGTCGCCGTAGCGGGTGGTCAGGGTCCGGCCGGTGCTGCGGAAAAAAGACGGATCCTTGTCCTGGTATTTGAGCTTGATGCGCACGATCTTGCCGGGGTTGGCGCAGTTGCCGAACAGCACGTAGCCGGTGCGGAAGCCCTTGGTGGGCTGGATGTTGGCCCGAGTGAGATAGGGTTTGTCCCACAAGGGAACCGCTTTGCTTAAGTCCAGGCGTTGGCCGAGATCCTTGACGTCCGCGCCCAGGGCGATCCCGGCGATTTCCCGGGGAGCGCTTGGCTGGGCATGGGCGGCTGCGGCCGCCAGGGCGGTCAGGATCACGAGGCACGCGAGAAGGCGTTTCATGGATGCTCCTTGGGGTTGCGGGAACTGGCGAAATCGCGATGAAGAAAAAGCCAAAGCCAAAGGACTGTCAAGAGTGTGGAGGGGAGAAGTGCGGGATTAAAAAATCCCGTACACCTCGGAATCCTCCGCGTCCGCTTTCTTGCCGGGGGGCGTGGCGCGGGAAGGGGCGGCTAGGAAGGGCACGGCGGCCAGGCCGTCGTCTGCCCGGGCCGGATCGGCCGGACGCGGGGTAAAGGCCGCAACGCGTTCCCTGATGGCGGCGAGTTGCTGCGGGGAGAGCCGTTTTTCCACCTGCGCCCTGGCCCTGGCCGCCCGGGCCACGTCAAATTCCGTCGAGGGCTCCCGGGTGGCCAGACAGAGCCAAAAATAGGATTCCGGCAGGTTGCGGGACACGGTGCGCCCTTCGAAATAGGCCGCTCCGAGCATGGCCTGGGCCTGGGCCACCCCCTGGTGGGCGGCCATCCGGGCCAGGCGGAAGGCCTCGCGGGGATTTCTCGCCGCCCCATGGCCGCGCTGGTACATGAGCGCCGCCATGAGCCGGGCCTTGGCGTCTCCGGCCCGGGCGGCCTTCAGGAACCAGTCCAGGGCCTGGATCTCGTCCGGGGGGCCAACGGCGCCCGAGAGGTGCAAGAGCCCCACGTTAAAGGCGGCCCTGGGATCTCCGGCCCGGGCCGCCCGGGTGAACCATTCCAAGGATTGGGCCGGGTCGGCGGGCGTCCCCACGCCCTTGCCGAACATGGAGGCCAGGTTGAACTGGGCGGTCGCGTCCCCGGCCCCGGCGGCCCGGCGATACCAGCGCAGGGCCTGGGCGTAGTTGCGCGTGGAGCGCAGTTCCTCATCGTACATGGAGGCCAAAAGGGTCTGGGCCTCGGGCAGGCCTTGCTCGGCGGCCTTGCGGCACAGGGAAAAGGCCTGGGCCGCGTCCCGGATCACTCCCCGTCCGCCCAGATAGAAGAGGGCCAGGGCGTACTGGGCCTGGGGCATGCCCTGCCCGGCCGCCGCCGCCAGCCACTTGGCGCTTTCCAGTTCGTCCCGGGCGACGCCCAGGCCGCGTTCCAGAAGCAGCCCGTAGAGATAGCGGGAGCGGACGTCCCCATCCCCGGCGGCCTGTCGGCACCAGCCTGCGGCGGCGGCGTAGTCCCGGGCGTCCGGGACGCCTGCGGCGTACAGGTCGTCGTCGGCGGCGGCCCTGCCGGCATCTCGGTTGCCTGGCAGATCCGCATGAAG
>NZ_JAZHDB010000074.1:0-5248 GCF_036584575.1 Desulfolutivibrio sp. | reverse complement strand
CTGGCCAAGGACGCCGCGACCGTGTCCCTGGTGGGCGAGTTCAACGGTTGGGAGACCGGGGCCACGCTTCTGAAAAAGCAGAAAAACGGAAACTTCTCCGTCACCGTGGACCTGGAGACGGGGCGGGAATATCAGTTTCGCTACCTCATCGACGACACCACCTGGATCAGCGATCCGGCTGCGGACAAATATGCCTTCAGCCCCTTCGGAGATTGCGACAACTCCGTGGTCGCGGTCTAGCGCGCCAGTCGGCGCAGGCCGGGGGCGCCGGGGGGCATACGTCGGCTGCTGGCCGCCTCACGGTGCGGCGTCCGGGGGATTCCCCGCCGCCCCGGCCCGGACGGACATCGGCGCAGGCTGGGGTCGCTTCCCGGAAAGCCGCCGCCGAGATCATGCCCGCCCGGGGACGTTTCGCGCGGCAGCCGATTCCTTTGCCTTTCCAGGGCCGTGGCCCCGCAGGCTTGCCCGGGGGCAAGGCTTGGGCTAGTGTGCCGCAAAACGCGCCCCGGCGCGAAGGAGCGGCACGGCGCATGGAACTTTTGCAGGCCATCCAAACCCGGCGAAGCATTCGCCACTTCACCCCCGAACCGGTCCCCGTCGCAGACATCCTGACCGTCTTGGACGCCGGGAGATGCGCGCCCAGCGGCCAGAACAAGCAGCCCTGGCGGTTTCTGGTCGTGCGCGGAGAAGACCCCCGCCGGGGCATCCTGGCCGCGCATACGGCCTATTCCCGCATCCTGGGCGAGGCGGCCTTTGTCGTGGCCGTGTTTCTGGACCGTCAGGCCGCCTACCACCCGGTCAAGGACCATCAGGGGATCGGGGCCTGCCTGCAGAACATGCTTCTGGCCGCCCATGACCTGGGGCTTGGGGCGGTGTGGATCGGAGAGATCATCAACCACGAACCGGACGTCACCCGGGCCCTTGGCCTCGACGCCGAGCGGTACGCGCTCATGGCCGTGGCGGCCGCCGGGCGCCCGGCCAAACCCGGGAGCAGCCGCCGCAGGCCCCTGGAGGAGCTGCTCTTGGAACCGCTGCTCGGAGACGAGGCATGAAGGTCGCCACCTTTCCCCTGGGCCCCTTGCAGACCAACAGCCACCTGGCCTGCTCGGGCGGTCTGGCCGCCGCCTTCGACGTGGGCGGCGATCCGGCCCCCATGCTGGACTTTCTGCGAAAAAACAACCTGACCCTGACCCATATCCTGCTCACCCATCTGCACTGCGACCACCTCTACGGCGTGGCCGCCCTGGCCGGGGCCACGGGCGCGCCGGTGTGGGCCAGCCCGGCGGACAGGTTCCTCATGGACACGGAGCTTGGCGGCGGAGGACTCATGGGGCTGCCCATGGTGGCTCCGTTCGATTTTACGGACGTCTCGCCGGGAGAGGCCGTCCTGGCCGGGCGGCCCTGCCGCATCCTGGCCACGCCGGGCCACAGCCCGGGCGGACTGTCGTTTTTTTTCCCCGACGACGGCGTGGTCTTCGTGGGCGATCTTTTGTTTTCAAGGTCCGTGGGCCGCACGGATTTTCCCGGCGGCGATTCTGACGCCCTCCTGGCCTCGGTCAAGGCGCGCATCTTCACCCTGCCCGGGGACACGGCGGTCTATCCCGGCCACGGCCCGGCCACCACTGTGGCTGAGGAACGGCGGCACAATCCTTTTTTTTCGGAGTTCGCATGAACGCGCCGCGTCCTGATGCATCCGGCGGGCAGTCCGCTTCCCCTTCGGCCCCGGTGGTGGTCCTGTGTTGCAGTCCCCGGGCCGGGGGAAACTCGGATCTGGCCGGGCAGGCCGTGGCCCGGGGGGTTTTGGCCGCCGGGGGGGAGAGCCGGACGTATTATTTGCGCGAACACTGCGTGTTGCCGTGCGTGGGCTGCGGGGCCTGCGCCGCCAGTCCGGGGCATCGCTGCGTGCTCGGCGACAAGGACGACGCCGAGACCCTGTTTACGGCCATGCGCGGGGCCTCGGCCATCGTCCTGGCCTCGCCCATCTATTTCTACCATGTCCCGGCGGGGCTGAAGGCTCTTATCGACCGGGGGCAGCGCTTCCATGCCGCCGAGCCTTCCGCCGCAGGCGGGGAGGGCGGCGGCGCCGCAGACAGGCCCGAGGTGCACGTCATCCTGGTGTCCGGGCGCAAGAAGGGGGCGAAGCTCTTTGACGGGGCGCTTTTGAGCCTGAAGTATTTTTTCGAGCCCATGGGGCTGGCCCTGGCGGATCCTACGCTGTTGCGCGGCTACGACGCGGCCGGAGATCTGTCCGCCGACACGGCGGTGGGGGCCCGGCTGGCCTGGCGGGGCGGGGAGTTGTGGCGGGAGCTTGCGGCGCGGAAAATGGTCGCCTGATCCGGAGGGGGCATGGCCTTTGTGCGACGCCTGCTTGCCGCCGCGTCCTGGCGTGAGCTGCTTTCCAGGCGGTGCCGGGTATGCGGCGATCCGGTCCCGCCAGGGCCGGACGGCAGGACGTCGGCCATGGCGGGCTGGCCCCCGCGCGGCCTGTGTCCGGCCTGCGCCGAAAGTCTTTCCCCCAGGCGGGGCGGGTTTTGTCCCCGGTGCGGGGCCATGGAGGCGGACCCGGCGGACGACCCCGACCTGTGCGCCGCCTGTCTGCTCGAACCCAGGCCCTTTTCGGCCCTGGCCTTCCACGCCCCCTACGGCGGGCTCTTGCGGGACATGATCATCGCCTTCAAGTTCGGGGAACGCCCGCAGTACGGAGCCGTATTGCGCGATCTTCTCCTTTTGGCCTTTGAACGGGCCGTCGCCCGGGGCGTCCGGGAGGGCGGGGCGGCGCCAGTCGCGCCGGTCGCTCCGGACGTGGTGATCCCCGTCCCGTTGTATCCCCGTCGGCTGGCCTGGCGGGGGTTCAACCAGAGCCTGGAGCTAGCCCGGCCCCTGGCCCGGAAATACGGCTGGCCCGTCGATGCCGGGGCGCTTGTGCGCATCCGCGACACCCGTCCCCAAAGCACCCTGTCCGGCCGGATGCGGCGGGAGAACATCCGGGGGGCCTTTGCCGCCGCCACCTCCCGCGTCCGGGGCAAAACCGCGCTTTTGACCGACGACGTCATGACCACCGGGGCCACGGTGGAGGCCGCCGCCCGGGCCCTGTTGGCGGCCGGGGCCAGCCGGGTGGATGTGCTGGTGCTGGCCAGGTGAACCCGGCCGTCCCCGGGCGGCTGGACATTTTCATGAATAAGGATAACCTGTATCGACAGGGAGAGCGTGCGCCGTGCTCCCCTGTCCGTCCCAGAGCTTGCCATCTCACGTCGCATACGTACCGGTAAAAAAGGTGTCACCATGCCCCAGGCCGCACTCGAGACCCGCTACGCTTCGGCAGCACGCAGCCCTGAAAACGAACTCGACCGCCAATACGCCATCATCACCAGCCAGCAGATCCCGCAGTTGCTCGACGCCGTGCCCATCATCGTCATGGTGCTCAACGGCAACCGCCAGGTGGTCTTCGGCAACAGGATGTTCCTGCAGGCCGTGGGGGCCCGCGATGTGCGGGAGATGCTCGGCAAGCGTCCCGGCGAGGCCTTTGGCTGCGTCCATTCCGACCTGACGCCCGGGGGCTGCGGCACCACGGAGTTTTGCGTGGAGTGCGGCGCGGTGCGCTCCGTGCTCAAAGGACTGCGCGGCGAGTGGAACGTCATGGAGTGCAACATCAACCGCGACGCCTTCCCGGACGGCGGAGCGGAGTCGCTGGACCTTCGGGTGTGTTCCGCGCCGTATACGGTCATGGGGGAGACGTTTGTGGTCTTTTCCATCACCGACATCAGCCATGAAAAGCGCCGCCGCATCCTGGAACGCATCTTTTTCCACGACATCTTAAACACCCTGGGGGGCATCAAGGGCATCCTGGAATTCGTCAAGGAGGAGGCCCCGGATCACCTGCGGGAGGATGCCGAACTCATCCACGGGGCCATGGTCTCCCTGTCCGAGGAAATCGTCAGCCAGAAACAGCTGCTGGCCGCCGAAAGCAACGAACTGGACGTCAATGTCATCGATCTGGCGGCTATGGACATCCTGGAGGTGTTGCAGCGGACCTTCCGCAATACGGAAGAGGGCAAAAACCGGCGGCTGGCGATCGATCCGGCGTCGCAGCAGGTGGAGTTTCGCAGCGACTATGCGCTGTTGAAGCGGGTCATGGGGAACATGGTCAAAAACGCCCTGGAAGGGACGCCGTCCGGGGGGACCGTGACCCTGGGCACGACGGTTCTCGGGGGCTGGATCACCTTTTCGGTCCACAACCCGGGGTTTATCCCGCGCAAGGTCCAGTTGCACCTTTTTAACCGGTCCTTCTCCACCAAGGGCACGGGCCGGGGCCTGGGCACCTATTCCATGAAGCTTCTGGCCGAACGCTACCTGGACGGCGAGGTGGGATTTTCCACCTCCGAAGAGGAAGGGACCACGTTTTTCGTGCGCCTGCCCCTGGCCGGGCCCCTGGATCCGTCCGCCCCTAGCCCAGCGCCCGCATGATCCCGGCCAGGGCCGCCAGACTGACCGGAATCTCCTCCCCCGAGTCCTGGGCCAGTGCCCCGGACAACCGCCCCAGGGCGTGTTCCAGCAGGAAACAGTGGAACATGGTCCACAGGGTTTCCTCGGAGGTCGGGACGAACGCCGCTCCCGCCGCCGTCTCCTGGTAACCCGACCACAGGGCCGAGGCCGCCGTGAAGGCCAGGGGCTCCACCCACGGGGTTAGGGCCGCAGCGTCCGTTTGCCGTTCACGGCAAAGCCTCGCGGCGCTGGCGTTGGCCGCAAACAGCATGGACAGGCACATGCCGGCCACATCCCGCAGCGGCGAGCGTTTGATGCGCCTTTCGCTGACGGGCTTTTCCGGGTCGCCCTCGAAATCCCCGAACACGAAGTCCTTGCCGGTGTACAACACCCGGGCAAGGGTCAGATCCCCGTGCAGCCGCGTCTTCCAGGCGGCGAACTTGCCCGCTGCAAATCGGGAAAACACCCCGAGCATCTCCTTTTCCGCCGCAATGAGCTCCCGGGCCACGGCCGCATCCTCGTCGCCAAGCCCGGCCAGATGGCCGCGCAGGGCCGCCAGGGTGCGCTTGGCCAGGTTGCGCATGGATTGGTAGGCCGAGCGTTGGTAGAGCAGGGAAAAGGGCTCCGGCGAGAAACGCCCGTCCGTGGCGTCGGCGGCCAGGGCCAGATGCAACTGGGCCATGCGCACCCCGAGAAGGGCAAGCATTTCCAGGTGAAAGTGCCCCAGGTGTCGGGCCAGAACCCGGGCCGCTTCTCGTGGCGGGGC
>NZ_JAZHDB010000073.1:0-5321 GCF_036584575.1 Desulfolutivibrio sp. | reverse complement strand
GGGGATGTGCAACCGGGCAGGGGAGGGGGGTGGGGAGGGGGCGAAGCCCCCTCCCCGCGAACGCGCGGCCCTAGGCCGATTCGAGCATTTTTTTGAAGTAGGGGATGGTTTTTTCCAGGCCCTCTTCGAGCTTGATGCCGGGTTCCCAGCCGAAGGCGGACCTGGCCAGGGTGATATCCGGGCGGCGCTGTTTGGGATCGTCTTCGGGAAGGGGCTTGAAGTCGATCTTGGATTTCGAGCCGGTGTGCTTGAGCACCAGTTCGGCCAACTCCAGGATGGTGAATTCCCCGGGGTTGCCCAGGTTGGCGGGCCCGGTGAAATCGTCGTCGGTGTTGTTCATGAGCCGCACAAAGCCCTCGATGAGGTCGTCCACATAGCAGAAGGAGCGGGTCTGCTCCCCTTTGCCGTAGACCGTGAGCGGCTTGCCCTGCAAGGCCTGGATGATGAAGTTGGAGACCACCCGGCCATCGTTGGGGTGCATGTTGGGGCCGTAGGTGTTGAAGATGCGGGCCACCTTGATGCGCAGCTTGTGCTGGCGGCGGTAGTCGAAAAACAGCGTCTCGGCGCAGCGTTTTCCTTCGTCGTAGCAGGAACGGAACCCGATGGGGTTGACGTTGCCCCAATAGGACTCGGGCTGGGGATGCACGGCCGGATCGCCGTAGACCTCGGAGGTCGAAGCCTGCATGATTTTGGCTTTGAGGCGTTTGGCCAGGCCCAGCATGTTGATGGCGCCATGCACGCTGGTCTTGGTGGTCTGCACGGGGTCGTGCTGGTAGTGGATGGGCGAGGCCGGGCAGGCCAGGTTGTAGATCTCGTCCACTTCAATAAACAACGGAAAGGTGATGTCGTGCCGCAGGAACTCGAAATTCGGGTTGCTTAAAAGATGCAGGATGTTCTGCTTGGAGCCGGTGAAACAATTGTCCAGGCACACGACTTCGCAGTTGTCGGCAAGGAGCCGTTCGCACAGGTGGGAGCCCAAAAAGCCCGCGCCGCCGGTGACCAAAACACGTTTTTTCAGATGCATGGCCGTTTATCCAGATGTGTTTGAAAGGTGCTGGGGAAAATCCCGGGGTCGCACATAATGCCGATTCTGCGCTTTGTAAACAGGGGAATCGTAAATCCCTTTTACAGCGGTTTCAGGGAAAGGGAAGGGGAAAATGCAGGGTCAGGACCAGGCCAGGGCCGCCCATTCCCCGGACAGGCGGACGACGGGTTCCGGCAGACCGGTGCGGCGATAGGCCGCCGCCACGGCGTCGGCCTGCTCGGCCAGGATGCCCGACAGGATGAGTGCGCCGCCCGGGGCCACACGCGCCGCGAGAAGGGGGGCCATGGCCGCCAGCGGCTGGGCCAGGATGTTGGCCGCCACCATGTCGAAGCGCTCCCCCGGGGCCAGGCAGTCCAGGCTGCCGGCGGCCGTGCGCATGGCCGAGGCCACGCCGTTGGCCTGTACGTTTTCGGCGGCGCAAAAAACGGCCTGGGGGTCGATGTCCAGCCCGATCCCGGAAAGCCCCAGGCGGCACAGGCCGATGCCCAGGATGCCCGAGCCCGTGCCCAGGTCCAGGAAGCGCATGCCGGGGGCGAGGCGGCCCGTCCCGGACATTTCGCCGAAGAGTTCCAGGCACAGGGCCGTGGTGGGGTGGTGGCCGGTGCCGAAGGCCATCTTGGGTTCGATGATGATGGGGGTGCGGTCGGCATGGCCCTCATGGACCAGCCAGGGCGGCAGCACCTCGAAGACCTCGCCCACGGCGATGGGGGTGAAAAAGGCCTTCCAGGCCGCGCCCCAATCCTCGCTGGCCACGGATTCGCGCCGGATGGCCAGTTGGGGCCAGGCGGCGGCCAGGGTGTCGGCCAGTTCGCGGCCGACCGGGTTGTCGTCCACATGGACGCGGAAGATGGCCCCCTCGGGGGTGTCCATCTCCTCCCAGCCCTGGGCCAGGCGCGGCGCAAGCCAGGCGGTGAGTTCCTCCCGGACGGGGTCCACGGGGTCGGGCAGGGTCTCTTCCACGAGGTCTCCCACCACCGGTGCCGCTCCGGGCAGGAAAATTTCCAGGCGCAACAAATCGCTCACAACGTGTTTCCTCGTAACGCGCGGTAAAAACGGGAGGACGGCGCGCGCGGCCGACTTAATATCGGGCCGCCATCACGCTGGCCGGGATGTTCAGAGGCTGCCCGATCTCCAGCCGGTCGGGGTTCACGGTGGCGTTGGCCTCAAGGATGCGCGTCACGCTCACGCCGAAACGGCGCGACAGGTTCCACAGGGTGTCGCCGTCGGCCACGCTGTAGGCCCGCACGGACCCTTCCTGGCGCACGCTGACCTCGATGGAGGCGTCGCGGCGTTCCCGTTCGGCCTTGGCGGCCTCGTGGGAGGGAATGGCCAGTTCGCTGCCGATCTCCAGACGCTGGGGGTCGATGCCCTGGTTGACGGCCAGGAGGTCGTCCACGCGCAGGCCATACCGGCGGGCCAGGGACCACAGGTTGTCGCCCTTGGCCACGGGCACGCGCACGGCGTCGGCGTCCTGGCGCTGGTCACGCCCCTTGGCCATGTCCGGAGCGGCTTCGGACGGGATGGTCAGAAGCTGGCCGATCTGAAGGCGCTTGGGGTTGACGCCGTCGTTGGCGGCCAAAAGCTGCTCCACGCTGACGCCGAAACGCTTGGCCACGGTCCAGGGGGTGTCGCCCCCGGCCACGGCATAGGCGGTGACGCCGTCCTGGCCCTGGACGACCTGTCCCGGGGCCGGGGCGCTTTGGGCCTGGCTCGGTGCGGACGGTTCGGGAATGGCCAGACGCTGTCCGGGCTGAAGCCGATCCGGGCGAACGCCAGCGTTGGCCTTCTTGAGATCCGAGACGCTGACGCCGAAGCGGCGGGCGATGCTCCACAGGTTGTCGCCGTCGGCCACGGCGTAGCCGCCGTCAATGCGAGTGGCGGGCGTGGCGGCGGCCGTTTCCGTCTGGGCTGGGGCAGTGGGCATGGCCAGGGTCTGCCCGGGCTGAAGCTTTTTGGGATCGCGCCCGGGATTGGCCGCGCGCAGATCCGACACCCGCACGCCCAGCCGTTTGGCCACGCTCCAGAAGTTGTCGCCCTGGGCCAGGACATGGGACGGGCCGTCTGCGGCCTGCGCCGTCCGGGCCGGGGTCTCGGTCGTGGGGGCGGCCTGGGCCATCTGGGTCTTGGCCGGAACGTATAAGAGCTGTCCCAGGGACAGCCGGTCGGGATCGATGGAGCTATTGGCCCGCACCAGCTCACGGGCGCTCACGCCGAGCTTTTTGGCCACGGTCCAGATGGAGTCGCCGGGCAGGACCGCATAGGTTCCTACGCTGGTCGCCGGGGCGGCCTGTTCCACCTGTTCCGCATGATCGTCCGCGCGGGGGGCGGCAGCCGGGACATCGTCGGCCAGGGCCAGGGCGGTCTGGGCCGGGGGCGTTTCGGGTGCGGCTGGTTGTTCGGACGGGATGGCGGCGGGCGCGGCAGCCGCAACCTCAACGGTGATGGTCTCCGCCTGGGGCGCGGCGGCGGGCGCCGGGAGGGTCAACACCTGCCCGGCGGCCAGCCGGTCGGGGTGCAGGCCTGGATTGGACGCGACCAGGGCGGCCATGGTGGTCCCGGCATTTTTGGCGACGAGCCACAGGGTTTCGCCGGAACGCACGGTGTGGCGTCCGGGGGCGTCGCCCGGGATATTCTCGGTTTGGGCGGCGGACGGGGCGGAGGTGTCGGGTTTGGCCGAGGCCACCTCGCGGGCGGCCACCGGACGCAGATGCGCGGCGTCGGCGAAAACCGTCCCGATCACCGAGGCGTCCAGGCCCATGGCGGGCAGGATGGTCTCCAGGCAGCGTGAGGCCAAAATCCGGGAGCCGGCCGGTGTGACATGCACCCCGTCGTCCAGGCGGATGGCGGTCATCTCGCCCGTTTCGGCGGCGGCCAGGGGCGCGAAACGTCCCTCGCCGTCGGCCAGGACGCTCCAGGCGTCGATGAAGGTGCAGCCTTCCTTGCCAGCGCACATGGCGGCCAGGGCGGCGTTGATGCGTTTGAGGTCGCGGGTGAGGGTGGCGTCGGCCATGACCGGCGCGCCGACCCAGAAAATCCTGGCCTGGGGGGCGTGGGCCCGGCAGGCGTCGGCCAAAAGCGCGGCCCGGGCGGCATAGGCCGCGTCCCAGGCGGGATCGGTGAAATAGATGGTGCGGCCATCCTCGGTGAGGATGTTTTTATTGTCGTTGGCCCCGATCATGACCACCACCACATCCGGCTCAAGGGTCGAGGCCAGCTTTGCCGCGTTTTTTTCCCAGTCGAAAAACTCCGGCTTGGCCAGACCGCTGGAAACCTTGCCCAGGCGGGTGAAGGCCACGTCCTGCCGTGCGGCGAACACGCGCTCCATCTCCTTGCCAAGCCCGATGGACAGGGAATCGCCGATCACGGCCACGGTGTGGGCCGGGGCGGTCCTGGTCACGGAAGAGGCTTCGGGCTCGGCCGAGACCGAGGCCAGAAGACGTCCGGGCAAAGGCGGCAGGGCCATGGCCACCATGAGGGCCAGGACAAGCAGATTTGGTCCTTTTCGATGCATGCGTCACCTCGACGATGCGGGCGCGATGTTCTCGCGCACTGATAATGCGGCAGGGCGCGCCAGATCCATGTGATCATTGCGCCATGGCGATTCCTGCTGCCGCAGTTTCACGAAACGGACGCCACGACGGGCGACGACGGCCTCGTCGGCCGGTCCACCGCCCGATAAAAAAGTATAACTATATAAATATGTTATACTGTGGCCCAGATGAATTGGGGCCAAACATCCATTCTGAACCCGCAGCCTAGCAAAAAAAGGGCTTTTTTCGCAAGGGGAGGGAACGGAAAAAATACCCGGGGCGTCCAA
The DNA here is from genome assembly GCF_036584575.1 of Desulfolutivibrio sp. NCBI lineage: Bacteria > Pseudomonadati > Thermodesulfobacteriota > Desulfovibrionia > Desulfovibrionales > Desulfovibrionaceae > Desulfolutivibrio > Desulfolutivibrio sp. The sequence goes on along the minus strand of NZ_JAZHDB010000073.1, from coordinate 459 downwards.
GGCCTTGATCAGCAAGAACCGGACCACTGTTTTGTCAGAAGGAAAAATAGATGAAGGGCAACACGCCGTCCGGGCCGAGCTTGAGGATGGCCGTGGCCGCAAGGCCCAGGGCCACGCCCTGGATCGGGGCGGGCAGGGGCCGCACCATGCGGTCGTAAAGCGCCTGGGCGTCAAAGCGCCAGATCTGGGAGGCCAGCACCAGTCCCGCCAGGATCACCGGAACCAGCGGGAGATGGCCGCCGGATGCGCCCTGGGGATCGAAGGCGGCCACCCGGGCCAGGATGTCCATGGCCTTGCCCGCATCCTCGGCCCCGAAAAACACCCAGGCCAGGGTCACGTAGGAAAAGGTGGCCACCCGCCCCGCGAACCGGGAGACGAAGGGGCCAAATCCCGCCACGGGAAGCGACGCGTCGCCGCGTCTGCGGGATTTGCGGTCGATGAACAGGTGTACGGCCACCA
>NZ_JAZHDB010000072.1:0-5323 GCF_036584575.1 Desulfolutivibrio sp. | reverse complement strand
CGGCCAGGCTTCAGTAACTGAGGCTCTCTGCATTTCGATTCAAAGCGAGGAAACTGGCTGACGGCGGGGTGCGCACCGGCGCGGACGTGCTGAAGCTTTTGGCGCTCGGCGCCCAGGCCGTGCTGGTGGGGCGTCCGCTCGTCGTCGGGGCCGTGGGCGGCGGGGCCGAAGGCGTCGCGCTTTTGCTCGACGCCATGCGGGCCGAACTCACGGCGGCCATGATCCTGACCGGCACGGCCGACGCCTCGCACGTCGATCCTTCTATTTTACGCAGATAAGACCAGGGAGAACCTTTTTTGAAAAAAAGGTTCTCCCTGGACCCTCTCCAAAAAACTTTGTCGCGCTTCGCGTGCGGGAGCACTCACGTTCTCTGGCCAACCTGACTTTCGTTGGTGTTTCCCGAACAGCTTTGCTGTTCGGGAAACGCCAACGATATCAGGGGGTCCGGGGGAAATGATTTCCCCCGGGCGGGGTCCGGGGCGGCAGCCCCGGTGGCGCTACGCCTCCAGAATGCGCCTCGCCTGTTCCAGGCCGGACTCGGCCATATGCTCCAGGCCGGTTTCGCGCGCGGTCTCGCGGTTGGCGGCCAGCACGTCGTTCCGGGCCAGCTCGGTGACGGCGAAGCGCCGCATGCCCGCCAGGAACTGCTGGATGCCCGCCCCGAGCTTGTCCATGAGCGTGCAGAAGGCGACGGCCCCCAGCGGCAGGGCGCGTGTTTCGGCCTCGCCCAGGCGCTTACGCAGGGCGTGGTATCCGGCGAAGATGGCCTCGGGGGTCGTGCCGCGTTCGGAGACGGCCTTTGGCAGGGTGTCCCATAGGCCGTTTACGGCGGCGCGTTTTTCCGGAAACAGCACCCCTTCGATGTTGGCCCCCACAAAGGCCGGGATCATGAGCGCCCGGCCCAGGCAGACCAGTTTGGCGTAGGGCGCGCCCAGGGCCAGGGCCTTGACGATGTGGTCCTCGCGGGCCAGGCCTCCGCCAAAAGCCATGTCGGCGGGTTTGACCCCGCGCCGGGAGAGGGCGTCGGCAAATTCGCGGGCCTTGGCGTGCAGGTGAAGGGAGGGGACGCCCCAGTGGTCCATCATGTTCCAGGGGCTCATGCCCGTGCCGCCGCCTGCGCCGTCGATGGTCAGCAGGTCGAGGCCCGCCTCGGCGGCGCATTTGACGGCCATGGCCAGCCCCTCCACGCCGTAGGCCCCGGTTTTGAGCGTGATGCGGGAAAAGCCCAGGGCGAGCAGGCGGCTGACGGTGGCGTGGAAGGATTCGCGCAGGCGTTCGAAGTCGCCCAGATCGGCATGCCCCAGGCGGCTGTGCCGGGCGAAGGCCCGCACGGCGCCGTCGGCGAAGGCCTGGGCCACGCCGGGGTCGTCCGGGTCTGGGTCCACCACGTAGCCGCGCGAGGCGAGAAACCGGGCCTGCTCCAGGCTGCCCACCTTGATCTCGCCGCCGATGCTTTTGGCCCCCTGTCCCCACTTGAGCTCTATGGCCACCTCCCCGGCGTGGGACTCGGCCAGAAATTCCGCCAGCCCGTTTCGGGCGTCCTCCACGTTTTGCTGCACCAGGATGCCGCCTGCGCCTGTGGCGTATTGGCGATAGACCGCGATGCGCCGGGAGAGTTCCGGGGCTTTGGACAGTCGGCCGTTTTTGAACTCGGCCCGGGGGTCGATGCCGGCCACGTTTTCGCCGATGACCAGGGGCACGCCGCACAGCGCACAGCCCACGGCCAGTCCGTTCCAGTAGACGGCGGCCACCCGGGTGGAGCCCAGCGCCCCGGTGATGATGGGCAGGCCCGCGGTCAGGCCAGGATCGCGGCCGAACGTGGCGGCAAGATCCACGCCGGTGAACATGCGTTCGGCGTCGTCGCCGGGCCCCAGGACGCGCCCGGCCAGGCGCAGGGAGGCGTAGGACACGCCCTGCGGATCGATGTTGGCGCTCCCGGCGGTGATCATGCCGAAGTCCCGGGGATAGAGCATGTCCCGGCCGCGCAGACAGGACAGCCAGGTTTCGCATTTGCCCGCGCAGTCGGCGCGGCACAGGGTGCACAGGCCGGATTCGGCGGGCGTGCCCCGGTTGGCGGTTCCCAGGACGTCGTTGGTTTTTTGGGGCTGCATGGCGAGGGGTCTCCTTTGGCGGCGAAAGGGCCGCGTCGTGGTGGATGGAAAAGCCGGGCGGCACGGATGGTCCCGGCCCGGCGAGGATGTCGCGGGTTTGTGGTGCGGGCCTTAAAATATGTCAGGAGGTCAGCCGTTTTGCGGCGCAGGGGGGCGGGCGGCCCGCACCAGGGCGGACTGACCGGCCCTGGCCGCGAGGCGGACGGCCCGGCGCAGTTCATGGTTGGCCGGGAGGCCGGGAGGGGGTTTGGGCGGGGCCTTGACGGCCTCGGCCAGGGAGGCCCCCAGGACGGCGGCGCACCACAGGGAGGCGGCGGCCATGCCCGGCCCGGGCAGGCTGGTCAGGAATCCGGCGTCGACGATGCGGCCCTTGGCGACGCTGACAAAGATTTCGATGAAACCGCCCTGGTGGTCCACGACCCGGGCCGAGGCCGTGGGGTTGGCCGGGATGCCCAGATGGGGCGGATCGAAGGCCGTTTCCCACAGGGGGTGGTCGGGTAGCCAGGGCGTCGTGGGGGCGCCCGGGCGGTCTTTGCAGGAGGACGATTCGGAGGGGTTCATCGGTTTTCGAAGCGTTTATGCCGGTCGAAGTCGAAATCCTGGGGCAAATGCCGCCCCTGGCGCAGACCAAAGGCCAGCGCCGCAACGGCCAGGACGGCCACAATGGCCGCCGAGGCCCAGAAAAGGGATGTCGTAAGCAGGTTCATGGCGCGTCCACCAGCCGGTTCCGGGATGATGGCGAGACTGTGGCGGGGATCGCCCCGGCCCGCAACTTTGTCGGAATCTTCAGACAGACGCGACCGGCTCGACCAGTCCGACCGGCTCGACCGGAGCGACCGGCCCGGCCCGGGGACGCGGAAGGCGGGACGGCGCGTCGTGCGGCGGCCGCCTAGTGGGAGGCTGCGGATGAAAAGGCGAACAGATCGGCGCGGGTGGCGTCTTCTTGAAAAACGCCCCCGCGTCTTTCAGGGGATGCGCGACGAGGGCAGGATGTCGTCCTTTTCCAGGGCGTAGCGGAAAAAATCCGCCGTGGTGCGCAGGTTGAGCTTTTTCATGATGCGCGTCCGGTAGGTTCCGGCGGTCTGCACCGTGACCCGCATGGCCGCGGCCACGTCCGTGAGCTTCTCGCCCCGGGCCAGGCGGTGCATGACCTCGCGCTCCCGGGGCGACAGGCGGGGGGATTTGCCGCCCGGGCCGCCCTGGGTGATCAGTTCGCCGGACAGGCCGGGGCTGACGTAGGTCTCGCCGGAGAGCACCTTTTCGATGGCCTGGGCCAGTTCTCCGGGGGCGGAATTTTTGCCCAGGTAGCCGTTGGCGGAAAGCGCCAGGGCGCGCCGGGCGTATTCGGCCTCCACGTGCATGCTTAAGATGATGACCGGCAGTTCCGGGTCATGGCGGCGGATGGCGGCCAGGGTCGCAAAACCGCTTTCGTCGGGCAGCGACAGATCCAGGAGCACCAGGCCGCAGGGATGGGCCCGGACCAGGGCCAGGGCCTCGGCCGAGCATGCGGCCTCCAGAAAGCGGAACTCCCGGGGCATGTCCGCCAGGATGTCCATGGTGCCCCGGCGCACCACGGCGTGGTCATCCACCACCAGGACGACCAGGGGGGCGGCGGCGTCCTTCTCGCGTTTGGTCAGGGTCATGGCGTTTTTCTCCGGTGGGCCAGGGGCAGCACGGCCGTGACCGTAGTCCCGCCGTTTTTGGCCGGGCGCACGTCCACGTCGCCGCCGAAAAAGCGCATGCGTTCGCGCATGCCCAGGATGCCGTAGGCCGTGGGATCGCTCAGGGCCTTGTGCGGCGCGCCCCGGCCGTCGTCGGCCACGGTCAGGCGCATCCCGCGTTTCGTGGCCGAAAGCGCCACCCGCACCCGGGCGGCCCCGGCGTGGCGGGCCACGTTGGTCAGGGCCTCCTGGAGCACCCGGAAAAGGGCCGTGGCCTGTTCCGGGTCGAGGACCGGCGTGATGTCTGGGGCGTCCACCGTGACGGCGATCCCGGCGCTTGCGGCGAAGGACCGGGCATGGGCGGAGATGGCCTCGCATAGGCCCAGGTCGTCGAGAATGGCCGGGCGCAGTTCCCGGGCGATGCGGCGCACGGTGGAAAGGGCGCTTTCAGCCAGGGCGGCGATGTCCGCGATGTGTCCCCGGGAGGCCGTGTCGTTCGGGGGCAGGCGTTTTTCCAGGCGGGAAAGCCCCATGGACAGGGCGGTGAGGGTCTGGCCCAGTTCGTCGTGGATCTCCCGAGAGATGCGGCGGCGTTCCTGCTCCACGCTGTCGCGCAGATGGGCCGAAAGGTTGCGGATGCGCTGCCGGGACTGTTCCAGGCTTTTACGGGCGGTTTCCCCCCGGGTGATCTCCCGGCGCAGATCCGCGTTGGCCTGCACAAGCTCGGCCGTGCGTGCGGCCACACGTTCTTCCAGGCGCTCGTTGGCCTCGCGCAGGGCCTTCTGGGCGGCCACCCGGTCGGTCACGTCGCGCAGGCTCAGGCGCAGGCCCATGGGCTCGCCGTCCGGGCCGGACACCCGGGTGGTCTCCTGGGCCACCCAGACCACGGCCCCGTCCGGGCGCAGGATGCGGAAATCCATGGACGGCGCGCCCGCCTCCCGGGCCTGGTCCATGCCCGCCCGCCATCCCGGAAAATCGTGAGGGTGGATGATCCGGGCGAAAAAATCCGGATCGGCCAGGGCTTCTTCCGGGGACCGTCCGGTGATCCTGGCGCACGACGGCGAGACGTAGCGCGGTCGGCCGCCTGGGCCCAGCCATACCTCCCAGTCGTAGGTGAAATCGGCCACGGTGCGGTAGATGACCATGGCCCGGCGCAGGGCGTCGGCGTCCGTTTCGGTGACGGACGGCGACGTGGAATCGGCGTTCATGCCGAAAGCATAGCCGCTTTCAGGGCGAAGCGGAAGGCGTGGGACCGGTCGCATGGGGCGGCCGGTCCCCCTTCCGGGTTGGTCCGCGCAGGACGGCGGGAAGCGTCCCTGTTGCGGGTGGTGGAATCCCGCCTGGCCACGATTTTCAGCGACGGCCTGACTCCCGAGCGGTTGGCCGCTTCCATGGACTACTCGCTCATGGCCGGGGGCAAGCGGCTGCGTCCGGTGCTCTGTCTGGCCTGGGCGGAACTGGTCGGAGGCCGGGCGGACAAGGTGCTTGATTTCGCCTGCGCCATCGAGTGCATCCACACCTATTCCCTCATTCATGACGACCTGCCGGCCA
>NZ_JAZHDB010000071.1:0-24004 GCF_036584575.1 Desulfolutivibrio sp. | reverse complement strand
GCTGGGAATCCGTGGGGCCGCTCGCCTTCGCCCGCGAGCAGGGGCTGCTGACCGACGCCCACTTCGCGGCCGTCGAAGCCCTCACCGGACCGGACAACGGCGGCCTGCCGGTCGCGCAGGTCGTCCTGGGACAGGGCGATGCGAAAGGCCCTCCACAAAAGGATCGCGATGCACAAAAAGACCATGGACACGCCGATAAAACCCATCTCCTCGCCAAGGACGGCCATGACGAAATCGGTGTGGGCCTCAGGCAGATAGAAAAGCTTCTGCTTTCCCGAGCCGAACCCGGCCCCGGTTATGCCGCCGGACCCGAAGGCGTAGAAGGACTGCACGAGTTGATAGCCCACGTTCTGGGGATCCTTGAACGGATCGAGAAAGGCGAACCAGCGTTTGAACCGGTAGGGCGACTGCACGATGAGAAGGCCAATGGCCCCGGCCCCGAAAATAACGGACACGAAAAGATAGGTCATCCGGGTGCCGCCCACCAGGCTCATGAGGAAAAAGAGCATGCCCAAAAACACCGCGCCGCCGAAATCGGGCTGCAACAGCAAAATGAGCCCAAGCCCGCCGGTGACCAGCACGGGAGGGATGAATCCCACGCTAAACGACCGCACCAGCTTCTGCTTCTGGCTGAAGAAATAGGCCAGATAAAAGACCAGGGCCACCTTGGCCAGCTCCATGGGCTGGATGGACACCCCGCCCAGGGACAGCCAGCGCCGCGCGCCGCCGGCCTTGACCGAAAACGGCGGGATGAGCGTCAGACATAACAGCCCGATGACCGCGAAAAGCCACAGATACACCGGGGCGTACATGAGCTTTTTGGGAATTTTGGCGAAAAAGAGCATGACCACCAGCCCCACCAGGGCGAAGACGGCCTGCTTGCGGAAATAGAAATATTTGCTCTCCATGGCCCGTTCGGCCATGACCCCGCTGGCCGACAGCACCATGATCAGCCCCAGCCCGGCCAGGACCAGGGTCGCGCCCAAAAGCCAATAATCCATGCCATCTTGCTGGCCGGACAGATCGGTTCCGGTCTGCATGCTCATGGCTTTTCTCCGGACGGGGTCACGGGCGCGCCCGGCAGCGCGGCGAACACGGCCTGGAAATCCCGGCCCCTGGCCTTGTAACTGCTATACAGGTCGAAGCTGGAGGTGGCCGGGGACAAAAGAATCACCTCGCCGGACGCAGCCCTGGCGTAGAGCTTTTCCACAGCCTCGGCCAGGGTCGCCGACCATTCCAAGGGCAGCGCGCCCTGCCAGGCGGATTCGAAAATCTCCCGGCTGCCGCCGAAAAGCCCCACGCTTTTGACGCGCTCCCGCAACAGAGGGACCATTCCTTCCAGATCGCCGCCCTTGAACACCCCGCCAGCCAAAAGATGCACGGGCCGGTCGAAGGTCTCGATGGCCGCGCGCATGGCCGTAACCGTGGTGGCCTTGGAATCGTCCACAAAGATCACGCCGCGTTTTTCCCCCAGGACCTGAATGCGGTGCGGGGCCGGGGCGAAGTCGAAAAAGGCGGTTTCGGCCAGCTCCTGCGTGACCCCGAAGGGACGCGCGGCGGCGAAGGCGGCCTCCATGTCGGCTTGGTTGTGGCGGCCTAGGAGCCGCGGGCAGCGGAAACGATCCGAAGGGGCGAAGGTTTCCAGGCGGGCCTTGGTGACCTGGCGGCCGGAGAGCAGATAGTCCAGGTCGGCCGGGACGATGGCCAGATCCGACGGCCCCTGCATGGCGAAAAGCCGCAGCTTGGCGGCCAGGTATTCGTCCATGTCCGCGTGCCAGTCCAGATGGTTGGCGGAAAAATTGAGCAGGACCGCCACCTTGGGATGGAAGGTGAACACGTTTTGGAGCTGGAAACTGCTGGCCTCGATGACGCACACGTCGGCGGGCTCACCGGCCAAGACGTATTCGGAAAGCGGCGTGCCGATGTTTCCCCCGGTGAAGACCGAAAGCCCGGCCCGGGTGAGCAGATGGCTTATGAGCATGACCGTGGTGGTCTTGCCGTTGGTGCCGGTGACGGCCACCATGGGCGCCTCCACGAACCAGGAGGCCAGCTCCAGTTCGGCCAACACCTGGGCGTCGGGGCAGGCCGTAAGATACGGGGCCAGGGAGGCCCGCGATATGCCCGGACTTAAGACCACGAGATCCGCCCCGGCGAAATGGCCCGGGGTATGTTCGCCGGTTAAGATTTCAACGCCCGTGCAGGCCTGGGCCTCGCAGAAGTCGGCCGGTATGGCGGCGGGATTTTTTTCCAGCAGGCGCACCCAGGCCCCGAGCCGGGACAGAAGCCGCACGGCGGCCCGTCCCGAGGCCCCGGCCCCCACGACCACGGCCGTGTGACCGGCCAGTTGTCCCGAATGCACCATGTCGCGCATGTCCCCTACCTCAGCTTCAGCGTGCTTAAGGCCAAAAAGGCCAGGAGAATGGACAAAATCCAGGACCGGATGATGATTTTCGACTCCGGCACGCCCATCAGCTCAAAATGGTGATGCAGGGGGGCCATCTTGAAAATGCGCTTGCCCCCGCTCATCTTGAAGTACCCCACCTGGATGATGACCGAGACCGTCTCGGCCACGAACAGTCCGCCCACCAGGACCAAAAGCAGCTCCTGCTTGCACAGGACCGCCAAAAACCCCAGAACCCCGCCCAGGGAAAGCGAGCCCACGTCGCCCATGAACACCTGGGCCGGATAGGCGTTGAACCACAAAAATCCCAGTCCCGCGCCCATGAGCGCCCCGCAAAAGACCGTCACCTCGCCCACCCCGGCCACGCTCATCACCTGGAGGTATTTGGCGATCTGGGCGTGCCCGGCCACGTAGACGAACAGGGCGAACATGCCCCCGGCCACGATCATCGGGCCAATGGCCAGCCCGTCCAGGCCGTCGGTGATGTTCACGCCGTTGCTGGCCCCGATCATGACCAGCATGGCGAAGGCGATGTACCACAACCCCAGGTCGGGGCTGACGGACTTGAAAAACGGCACGGCCAGATTGGTGGAATAGTCCGGATGGGTCACCAAAAGGACCGCCGCCACCCCGGCCACAAGCAACTGGCCGAAAATCTTGGCCCGGGCGGAGAGGCCCTTGTTCTTTTTTTTGACCACCTTGAGGTAGTCGTCCACAAAGCCCACAACCCCGAACCCGGCGAAGACGAATAGCGTCAGCCACACGAACTCGTTGGTCAGATCGCCCCACAAAAGCACCGCCGCCATGACCGAAAAGGCGATGAGCAGGCCCCCCATGGTGGGGGTTCCGGCCTTGCACTGGTGGGTCTTGACGTCCTCGTGGATGTACTGGCCGCACTTGACGCTGGTCAGCCAGCGGATCACCCGGGGGCCCAGAAGGATGGACAGGACCAGGGCGGTCATAAAGGCCGCCGCCGACCGGAAGGTGATGTACCGAAAGACGTTTAGGGCCGTGAACTGACCGGCCAGGGGCACCAGGAGGTGGTAGATCATTCCCGCCCCTCCCGCTTTTTCCCTTTCTCCGCGTCCTGGCAAAGGGCGCAGGCATAGGCCTCCATGCGCATGGATCTCGATCCCTTGAAAAGCACGACGCCTCCCGTAAGTCCAAGGCTGACAAAGGCCTTGAGGAATTCGGAAGGGGAGTTGACGACGACAACCGGCCCGGCATACCCCGCCCCGGCCAACCCCTGGGCCACGGCCTGGGCGCTTTGGCCGGAAAAAAACACCGCCGCCGGATGCAGCCCGGCCACGTATTCCCCGAGCCGGACATGCTCTTCCCGGGTGACCGCGCCAAGCTCCAGCATCTCCCCGAGAACCGGCACGAACGGCCCCCCCGTCGCCATCTCCGCCCCGGCCTCCAAGGCCCGGCGCATGGACAGGGGATTGGCGTTGTAGGTGTCGTCCACGACCGTGAAGCAGCCGTGGCGGCGGCAGCAAAACCGCTGTTCAGGGATGGCGGCGGCGGCAAGCCCCCGGCGGATGGCCCCCTCGTCCGCGCCCAGCATATGGGCGCAGGCGGCGGCGGCCAGGATGTTCTCGGCGAAATGCCCGCCCCGGTAGGGCAGGGCCAGTTCCATCTCCAGGCCGCACAGGCGGACGGAAAAAAGACCTCCCTCTTCTCGGGGCCCCAGATACGCTGCCTGATACGGCGCATCAAGCCCCCGGCAGGACATGCCCATGACCCGGGGGAACACCCGCCGGGCCTCGTTCCACAGCTCGGGATGGTCCATGCCCGCCAGAGCCGCGCCGCCCTTGGCCACGGCGCGCAGCAGTTCGCATTTCTCCCGGGCCACCCCGGCCACGTCTCCGAAGCCTTCCAGGTGCGCCGGGCCCACGTTGACCACCACGGCCACATCCGGCGCGGCCATGTCCGCCAGATCGCGCATTTCCCCGGGAACGCTGACGCCAAGCTCCATGACCCAGAAGGCGTCACCTGACCCGGCGCTGAGGATGGACAGGGGCAGACCGATCAGATTGTTGAAATTTTTGTAGTTTTTCGAGGTCGGACCCATCTCGGACAGGATGGCCGCCAAGAGCTCCTTGACCGTGGTCTTGCCTGCCGAACCGGTCACGGCCACCACCTTGGCGGCGGTCTTGCGACGCCAGTGTCCGGCCAGGCGTCCCAGGGCGGACACGGTATCCTTGACCAGGAGCACCGGCGCCCGGGAGACGATCTCCGGCATGGGCCGGTCGGCCAGGATCGCGCCCGCGCCCTTGGCCACGGCCTCGGCCGCAAAATGGTGCCCGTCGAAGCGCGCGCCGGGGATGCAGACAAACAGACGGCCCGGGGTCACGGCCCGGCTGTCCGTGCACACCCCGTCGAAGACGGGGTTGCCCACATCGCCCAGGTCGCCCACGGCGCCCGTGGCGGCCAGTATTTCCGAGAGCGTCATGCGCACCGGGCAAGCTCCCTTACGACCGTGGCGTCGTGAAACGGAAATTTCGTGTCCCCGATCTGCTGATAGGCCTCATGCCCCTTTCCGGCCACGACCAGCACGTCGTCAGGCGTCATCCCGGCCAGGGCCAGGCCGATGGCCCGGCGGCGATCCGGATCTTCCAGAACGCGCGCCGCTCCGGAAAGCCCCGGCCGGGCGTCGTCCATGATGGCCTTGGGGTCTTCATGGCGGGGGTTGTCCGAGGTCAGAACCGCCACATCGGCATACCTGGACACGGCTGCGGCCATAAGCGGTCGCTTGGTCCGGTCGCGGTCGCCGCCGCAGCCGAAGACCACGAAAAGCCGCCCCGCCGTCACCTCGCGCACGGCCCGAAGCGCGTTTTCCAGGGCGTCGGGGGTGTGGGCGTAGTCCACGAAAACGTTCAGGCACCGGTCGTTGACCACCCGCTGCAGCCGCCCCGGCACCCCGCCAAACCCCGACAGGGCCGTCATATCGGCCGGGGTCAGCCCCAGGGCCAGACCAAGGCCCATGGCCGCCAGGAGATTTTGGGCGTTGAAGCGACCGACGAGCGGCGAGACGATCTCCCAGCTTTCGCCTTCGAAGGTGACGCCGATGGCCAGACCCGAGCCGTCATGGCGATGGATCTCGCCCCGAAGCGGCCGCCAGTCCCCGGGAACGAAGGAACCAAGGCCATAACCCACGCTTCCGGGCAGCATCTCCAAAAGGCGCTGGCCGTGCGGATCGTCGAAGTTGATCACGGCGCGCTCGGGGCCGGTCAGGTAGTGCGTGAAAAGCCTGGTCTTGGCCTGGAAATAGGTCTCCATGTCCCCATGGTAGTCCAGATGGTCCTGGGTCAGGTTGGTGAAGGCGGCGGCGGCATAGGACAGTCCGGCCACCCGGTCCTGGTCCAGGGCGTGGGACGACACCTCCATGACCGCCGCCCGGGTTCCGGCCGCGATCATTTCGGCGAACAGGTCGTGCAAATCCAGGCACCCCGGGGTGGTCAGGGTGGCCGGTCGCGATCCGCCGGGCCAGCGATAGGCCACGGTGCCCAAAAGCCCCGTGGGCAGGCCGGCGCTTAAAAGCAGATGCTCCACCAGGAAGCAGACCGTGGTCTTGCCGTTGGTGCCCGTGACCCCGGCCAGGGAAAATCCCCCCCAGCCAGCGCCGTGGGAGGCCTTGGCCAATTCCCCCAGGGCCAGACGGGGGTTTGGCGCCGTGATCAGCCGGGCCGCGCTTTCTGCGGGCAGGGCCACGCCGGGACCGGCCACCACCAGGGACGCCCCCTTGGCGACGGCTTCGGCCACATGCCGCGCCGCAGCGCAGGCGTCTGCGGATACCGCCACAAACACAGCCCCGGGCACGACCCTGCCCGAGTGCGCGCACAGGGGGGCCTCTCTGGAAATGGCCGCCAGGGCCTCGCCAAGGCCTGCCTTGTCCGTCTTGTGGTGCTGCGTCGATGTGGTCTTCACGTGTATCGCCTTTGCCGCGTCCGTTGCGATTTCAAGACACTGCTGGTCCCATGACCGTTTAAGATGCCGATCCCCTGCCTTACGACGGCCGGGCCAGCCACAGCACGAATTCCTGTTGTTTTTCAGCTCCCGGCCAGGGGGCGCCCGGCGCGGGACTTTGCCGGGTGACCACCAGTCCCTGGCCCTCGATCTTGGGCACGATGCCCTTGGACACCAAAATCTCCACCACCCGGCGAAGCGGCATGCCGGAAAAATTGGGAATGGCCGGGGAATCGAGCAGACCCGGCGGGACCGCCACCACCTCGGCCAGGGTGTCGTCGATAACCGGCGGCGGCACGGTTTCCGGCTTGTGCGCCGACCCTTTGCCGCCCGCCGCCTGTTGGGCGGCGGCCGTTGCGGCGGCGGGCATTTGTTCGGTTCCCTTGGCCAGATGCCCGGTGTCGGGGGCGTGTCCGAGGTAGGACAAGGTCTTTTGCATGACCTCGCGCACGGCCGGGGCGGAGACCACGCCGCCGTAGTGGCTGGGCTCGGGTTCGTCCACCATGACCATGACCAGGTATTGCGGGGTTTCGGCGGGCACGAAGGCTACAAAGGACGCCAGGTATTTGTCGCCGTATCCGCCCGTGGGACTGGCCTTCTGGGCCGTGCCGGTCTTGCCGCCCATCTCGACGCCCTCGATCTGGGCCACCCGGCCGGTGCCCTTTTCCTCGTGCACCACCTCGCGCATCATGCGCTGCACGGTCCTGGCCACCTCGGCGTCGAAAACCCTGACCGGGGCGACATCGGCGGCCGCCTGGGGCGGATCGAGGACCAGTTTCAGGGGCTTTTTGACGCCGTCGTTGGCCAGGATCAAAAAGGCCTGGGCCAGTTGGATGGGGGTGACGGCCACCCCCTGGCCGAAGGAGGCGGTGGCCGTGTCGATGGGCTGCCAGTCTTTCAGCGACCGGACCAGGCCCTTGCCTTCGCCGGACAGGGGCAGCCCCGTGGGCGTGCCGAAGCCGTACTTCTCGAAATAGGCGTGCATCCGCTTGTGTCCAAGCAGCATGCCGATCTTGGCCGCGCCGATGTTGCTCGACCAGCGGATGATCTTGTTGACCGTGAGGTCGCCGTAGGAATGGGTGTCCTTGATGGTGCGCACGCCCACCTTGAACTTGCCGTTTTCACAAAAAAACGTGGTTTCGGGCTTGACCAGGCCCTCCTGGAGGGCGGCGGCGGCGATCAGCGGCTTCATGGTGGAGCCGGGTTCCACCACGTCCAGGGCGGAACGGTTGCGGCCCTCTCTGGGATTGACGTTTCGGGCGGCGTTGGGATTGAAAAAGGGATAGTTGGCCCAGGCCAGAATTTCTCCCGTGGGCACGTGGACCACCAGGCAGGTTCCGGCCTTGCCGTGGTGGGTGGTCACGGCCTTGGCCAATTCTTCCTCGGCGAAAAACTGAATCTGGGAATCGAGGGTGAGCGTCAGGTCGTGGCCGCGCAGATTCTGAAGCTCGCGGCCCTGGGCGTCGAAATAGAGCTTGCGGCCCGAGGCGTCGCGCTGCACGGCGTACTTGGCCCGGCTTCCGGCCAGCCAATCCTCGAAGGACAACTCCACCCCTTCCAGGCCCTGGTCGTCCATGCCCACGAAACCCAACACCTGGCCGGCCAGATGCCGGTTGGGATAGGACCGGCCGTGTTCGGCCTCCAGATACACCCCGGGGATGTTCGCCTGCCGGATCTCGGCCGAATCCTTGTCGTCCACGCGCCGGGAGATGTAGACGAAGGGCTTGGTGGATTCGAGCTTCTTTTTGATCCAGGCCGGTTTGATGCGCAGGATGCCGCCCAACTGATTCGCGGCGGCGTCCAGGTCCGTGACTTCCTTGGGACGCACGCTGACGGCGGTGAATTCCACGGTCTTGGCCAAAAGCCGTCCGCTGCGGTCGAAAATCTGCCCGCGTTCCCCCCGATCCGACTCCGAGGCCATGTGCTGCCGCAGGGCCAGCCTGGCCAGATCCGGTCCCTGCACGATCTGGAGGTATCCGGCCCGGACCCAAAGCCCCGTCAGGACAAGCGCAAAGACCACGCCCACAAAGGTGAGCTTGGCCCGGCTCCAATCCCTGACGCGCTTTTGGTCGCGCTCGGAGGCCACTTTTTTCGTGCCGTTTCTCATGCCGTTTCCCGCCGTCCGGCCCGTGTCACGGGCAGGACCGGCGATCAGTTTTCATAGGGCGTCTGCGAATCCGGCGCGGGCCGGGCAGGCTTTGCCGCCGCCTTGTCCGCCCGTTGTCCGCCCTTTTGCTTGGCCGACGCGGCCTTTTCCGCCTCAGGCGCCGCACCGCGCGCCTGGACCGTCTCCGCCGCCCGGGTTTCGCCGAGCGTCTCCCCGCTCTCGCCCACCCAGCGGATCTGTCCGGACTTGGCCGGGCCCAGTCCGAACTGCACGGCCAGCTCCCGCAGGCGCCCCGGGGTGATCAGGGTGTCGCGCTCCACCTCAAGCTTGGCCGAAAGCGCCGTGGCCTGGTCGATATCGCCCTGAAGCCGCGTGATTTCGTAGGCCATGTCCACCCGTTCGATGTTGAGCCACACCAGCCCCATGCCGAACACCAGCATGAGCAGCAGGCTGAAGGCCATGGAAAAGGCCCATTCCCTGGACATGGAGCTCATGGTCTTCCTCCCTGCGCCTCGTCCGGGCCAAGACGCATGGCGGCCCGCAGCTTGGCGCTGCGGGAACGCGGGTTTTCGGCCACCTCGGCCTCGCCCGGGGTAACCGGCTTTTTGGTCAGGATGCGCAGTCGGGGCGTATGGCCGCACACGCACAGCATCTGTTCCCTGGGGCAGACGCAGCCTGCGGCCTCGCGGCGAAAGGCCCGCTTGACCAGCCGGTCTTCCAGGGAATGGAAGGCGATCACCGCCACGCGCCCCCCGGGGCGCAGATATTCAGGAATGCGTTCCAAAAACGCCTCCAACTCCATAAGCTCGGCATTGACGGCCATGCGGATCGCCTGAAACGTGCGCGTGGCCGGGTGCTGCCTGGCCGTGGCCCGCCACTTGGCCGGATAGGCGGCCTCGACGAGGGCCGCCAGTTCCAAGGTCCGGGTGATGGGCCGCTTTTCCCGCGCCGCAACGATAGCCCTGGCGATACGCCCGGCCTGCGGATCTTCTCCGTAGTCGCGGATGATCTCCCGCAGGCGCTGATACGAGGCCTTGTTCAAAAGCGTCGCGGCCGGGGCCTCCCCCTCGGTCGCGCCACCCATGCGCATGTCCAAGTCCCCGTCGGCCAGAAAACTGAAACCCCTCGCCGGATCGTCCAATTGCAGCGACGACACCCCGGCATCCAGAATCACCGCATCCACAGCCTCGACGCCCAGTTCTTCGAAGACCTCGGCAAAACGGCTGTAGCGGCTTTGCACCAATCGCACCCGGTCGCCGAACCTGGCCAGGCGCTTCCCGGCGATCTCCAGGGCGGCCTCGTCCCGGTCCAGGCCGAGAAGCTCCGCCTCGCCCCCAACCGACTCCAAAAGGGCCTCGCTGTGGCCGCCAAGCCCCACCGTGGCGTCCAAAATCCGGTCACCCGGGACCACGCGCAAATACTCAAGGGTCTCAGCCAGCAGTACGGGCACATGTTGGGCATCCATGTCCACACGGCCCTACAGGCGCAACTCGAAACCGGCGGCGGCCAATTCGGCCATGCCCGCGTCAAGATTCTCGTCCGTCGCCCGCAGACGCGCTTCAAACCGCCCTTGGTCCCAGATTTCAAATTTGGTCACCATGCCCGCCAAAACCACTTCCTTGTCCAACGCCCCATAGGAACGCAGGTGCGGCGGCACCAGGATACGCCCCTGCTTGTCCAGCGCGACCTCCATGGCCCCGGCGATGATCCGCCGTTGGAGATTGCGCAAGGTGGCGTTTAAGACATTGACGGCCATGAAGCTTTTTTCGATCTCCTCCCACTCGGGAAGGGGGTAGCCGCACACGCATTCGTCGAAGCTGGTGAGCATGAGGCGTCCTTCGGGGTCGTGGCGCAAGACCTCCTCCCGGAATTCCGGAGGAAGCATGAGCCGTCCCTTGGGATCGAGGCTCCGATAGGAATGCCCTCGAAACATCGCGCCTCCCCGCTCCGATGAACCACCCTGACCCACCACGGGCCACATCTCACCACTTCTTACCACTCTTTCCCACAGTTTCTCTTCCAAACCCTGTTCACTGTCAAGCGAATTTCGGCCTCAATGCCCGCAAAGCATGGAATCCCAGGGCCATTTTCGGCCCCAAGTGGGAGTGGCAGGAAGAACTACGGGGCGAGGGATGAAAAAAGTGGAGGCAAATCAAGGCAAGAGCAGGATATTGCGCGGGAGGGGCCAGCCCGCAGATCCGCCTTCGGCCTGGGCGCAAAACCCATGTTGCTCCGGCGCAACCGGAAAACGACGTACCGGGGTTGCCATATACGGGGAAAACTCGTTACATGCGCACAGAATCGTTCAGCAATGAACCCGGCAGGCCGTTTTCCGCAAAGGAACGCCGCGCCGCGCTCCCCAGCCAGACGCCACAAGGACGGGCGAACGCACCATGAGCGACGAACTGCCCCAGGAATTCGAGGAAGAATATTACCAGATCAACCGGGATATTCTGCAAAGCTTCAACAAGTTTCGCCCCCCGCTGAACATCTATCGTTTCCGGGAGGATGTCTCCCGCATCATCACCTATTTCAAAATCGGGGAGCGGCTGACCAAGGAACAGACCGAGGAACTGGCAGAACTGGTGGATGCGGGGGTGATCTTCGTCTCCCGGGCAGATCAGTCCGTCTACGTCAAGCACATCAGCCATCAACTCGACCTGGTGCTTCTGGACAAGCATCTGCTGGAACGCGAGATCGCGGATATCTTCCAGATCGCGCTCACCCGGCGCATGCAGGCCTTTTTCGAGCAGCCCGTCAAGGTGGTCTACGACAAGGTGCAGGAGGACATCTTCACCCTCACCGAATACCTGTGGCAGGATTTTTCGCGCATAAAGGCCCTGGCCCGGCGCAAACACCAGGAACATACCCTGCCCAACCATTCGGTCAACAGCGGATTTGTGGGGCTTTTGCTGCACATCATGCGTCTGTCCGACGACTTCAATATGGAACCCAAAAACCGCCAGACCTTCGACCGCGCCGCCCTGGGGTTTTTCCTGCACGACATGGGCATGAGCAAGGTGCCGTCGTTTATCCTGAACAAGGACAAGCCCCTGACCCCCGACGAGCGCCAGAAAATCCAGACCCACACCTTAAGCGGCTATGAGATGCTCGCCCGGCTGGACATCAAGTACGCCGAGGTGGAAAACTGTGTGAACCACCACCACGAGCGCCTGGACGGCAACGGCTATCCCCAGCATGTAAGCGGCTCGGGCATCTCCGACCTGGGGCTGACCTGCGCCGTGGCCGACTCCTTTTGCGCCATGTGCAGCGACCGCCCCCATGCCAGGGCCATGGACCCCATGGCGGCGGCCAAGGCCCTGTGCGACGATGTCAAACGCTATCCATCCGAGATTACGAAACTTCTGCTCAACCATCTGGTGAACGAACGGCGCTGAGGCCACAAGGCCTTACGCCCCGCGCGCCGTTTCAGCCAGACGCGTCAGTTCCCCCAGGATGTCCCGGGCGGACACAAGCCCCAGCACCCTGCCCCCGTCCACCACGGCCGCGAACCGCGCCCCGGCCTTCTGCATGGCGTCCAGGACCAGCACCAGGGCGTCCCGGGGCCCCGCCACCGGGGTCTCGCCGTCGCGCCTGGCGAGCATCTCCAGGGCCGGACGCGTCAGGCAGGTGCGGCACTGGGCCGCGAACACCGCCTCGAAGTCCGAGGCCCCCAGGCTCATGCGCAGCCCGTCGTCCACGGCGCAGTCGCCAAGCGCCGCGAGCATGTCGCTGCTGTCGGCCACGCCCACGAAGCCGTCTTGCCCCACCAGCGCCGCCGCGTCCATGTCCGGGGTATGGGCCAGATGCGCAAAAAGCCGGGCGACGGCGTCCCCGAGGCTGTCTTGCGGGCCGATGACCACATAGTCCTTGCGCAGGATGTCGAACGCCCTTTTGCGCAGCATGCACGTCTCCTTGTTCGCTGGCGGTTTCCCATCCGTTCCGGTCTTCGTGCCGAGTCCTCAACATCCGTGCGGCAAACTTGTGAAAACAACCCCTTGAGCGCGTGTGTTTCCGGCGGCGAACCACGGGACGTCCCCGGGCCTGCCGCCTCCCGGACGGCTCAGTCGAAATCGGCCAGAAGCGCCCCGACATGGACCCGCCCCCCGGCCAGCACCGCCTGGGCGTAGTCCGTGCGGATGCGCCAGATGGCCCGCAAAAGCTGGTCCGAGGTGATGCCGTTGCGCATGGCCGTATAGGCCTCGATAAACGCCGCCAGGCTGTCGCAGACCTTGAGCAGGTAGCCGTCCTTGGGATCGAAGGCGTCGTCGTTGTAGGCCCCGTCCAGGGACACCTCGTCCAGGGCCGCCACCGTACCCTCCACCACCGCCGAGGCCTGGAATTCCGAGCCCACCTCGATGCCCAGAAAATAGGCCAGCCGGTCGGCCAAAACGGCGTAGCCGCCCTGGCGAAGGGGCATGAAAATCCGTTGCAGCAACTCCTCGTTCTCGTATTCCTTGATCATCTCCCCGATGTGGCGCACGGACTTTTTCACCGGCGAAATGATGTCCCGGGTCAGAAGCTCGGGCAGATCGTGGAAGAGCCCGGCGAAGAAATCGTTGTGGCGCCGGGCCGGGCAGGCGCCCACGGCCAGGCTGAAGAAATAGGCGTAGCAGGCCACGATGAACATGTGCCCCAGAACCGAGGTCTCGGGGATACGCGGGGTCTGGGACCAGCGGGTCTGGAACCGAAGCTGCCCCAGGATGCGGGCGAATCGGCCGATGGCGTTGCGTTCGCCCTCAAACATGGCCCCGGCCAGCTCCGGCACGCCTTCCAGGTCGCGGTAGGCCCACAGGCCGTCCCGAAACGAGGACTCGATGTCCAAAAGCTCCTCGTCCCAGGGATTTTCAGCCTTGATCAGGCTGTATTCCCAACTGCTGGCGTACAGGTGGGCGGCGCTTAAGATGCGCCTGGCCGGGGTGTCGGCCTCGGGCACGGACAGGTAGCCCTTGAGCCGTTCCCAGAAAGGCTCCCCCAGGGCGCGCACCCGGGGTTCGAGTTGTTCCAGCACCCAGGCCGTGAGCTTTTCGTAGTGGGCCGGGTTGGCCTTGATGCGGTAAAACACCGGCGGCTTGATGTCGGTGATCACCAGCCGGTAGAAATATTCGAAAATGCCGCCCTCGATGATCTCCCCGGCCAGGGCCGTGCGCTCCCCCGGCGGCAGATGCCCGGAGTTGAGGGAAAAAAGCATCCAGGCCACCATCATCTTGTGGGCCTGCTTGTCCACCTCCACCAGATCCATGGACCGGTGCTTGTCGTTCCAGCGTTTCATGAACGACCCGGCGAACACCAGTTGCAAAAGGCTCTTGCGCACGCTGACCATGGAGGCTCCTTGGGGGACTGACGGCTGGGGCCATCCTAGCCCCGGGGCAGGCAAACCGCAACGCTTCCCCCCGTATGCCCGCACGCCGTCCCGGGCTGGCCCGGGCTGGCCGTGAAGGCCGCTCACGACATGCCTCCGGGAGGCGGTTTGCATCCCGGGCGGAAACGGATAATCCTGGCGGCCCGCCGAATCTGTTTCCCTGGAGCGCCCCATGACGCCGGAGTCCGCCCAAGCCGCCAAAAGCCCCGCCGGGGGCTCGCCCCTGGCCGTCTTGTTGACCGTGTGCATCGTCCAGTTCATGGCCCCGTTCATGCTCACTGCCGTGGGCGTGGCCCTGCCGTCGCTTGGCCGGGAGCTGTCGGCCACGGCCATGCAGCTTTCGCTGGTGGAGCAACTCTACGTCCTGTCCCTGGCCATGACCATGCTCACCTTCGGCCGCCTGGGCGACCTCCGGGGCCAGCGTTCCGTGCTGTTGGCCGGACTGTTCGCCTTCACCGCCCTGACCCTGTCCCTGGGCTTCACCCAGAGCGTGGAGATGGTCATGGCCCAACGCTTTTTCCAGGGGATCGGCGCGGCCATGATGCTCTCGGGCAGCCTGGCCCTGGTGGCGGCCGCCTATCCGCCCCAGCTTCGGGCCAGAAAAATCGGCCTCGTTTCGGCCTGCACCTACGCCGGGCTCTCCGTGGGACCGGTGGCCGGGGGATTCGTGACCGGGCACATGGGCTGGCGGGGGGTCTTTTTCATGGCCGTGCCCCTGGGGTTGGCGGCCACGGCCATGTGCCTGTTTTTTATGCGCCAGGGGGCCCGAAACGCCACGGGCGAGGGCCTGGACTGGCGGGGAAGCCTGGCCTACGCCGCAAGCGTGGGGCTTTTCATGACCGGCGCGGCCCAGGCCGGGCGCGGCGCCCTGGGCTTTTCGCTGATCGCCGCCGGAATACTTGGGCTGGCCTTTTTCCTGCGCCTGGAATCGCGCACGAAAAGCCCCCTCCTGGACGTCACCCTTTTGACGAGGAACCGCTTTTTCGCACTGAGCTGCCTGGCGGCCCTGGGAAACTACGCCGCCACCTTCGGCATCACCTTTCTCATGAGCCTGTACCTGCAATACGCCAAGGGGCTGCCCCCGCGCCTGGCCGGACTGGTCCTGCTCGCCCAGCCCATAAGCCAGGTGGGGGCGTCGCTTCTGTCCGGCCGCCTGGCCGACCGCTTCGAACTGGCCAGGCTGTCCACGGCGGGCATCTTGATCAGCGCCGCGGGACTTGTGTCCGCAGCGGCGGTCATCGGCCAGGACACCCCGCTGTGGCTTCTCGGCCTGCTTTTGGTCCTCATCGGCACGGGGTTCGGCATCTTCATCACCCCCAACTCCACGGCCATCATGGGCAGCGTGCAACGGCGGCAGTTCGGGGTGGCCTCGGGCATGGTGGGCGCCATGCGCACCCTGGGCATGGCCGTGAGCATGACCTCGGTGACGCTGATCTTCTCCCTGCTCCTAGACGGGGAGGCGGTCTCTCTCGATACCCTACCCAGGTTCCTCGACAGCATGCGACTGGGCCTCACGGTCTTTGCCGCCTTCGCCTGCCTGGGGGTGCTCGTCTCCTTCGGCAGGGGCCGCAAATCCCCATAATCCTGGCGGTCCTCAGAAAATCTCATCGACCGTCCCCAGGGCGCAAGCCCTCGGGACGAGACCTGCGCATTTTTTTAAGCCGACTGCAAATAAACCCGGTAGGGGTATTGCCTTCACAGTCGTTTTTCGACTATTTTCTCCCCACAAGAATCGTTTTTGACTACACTGTCCGAGACGGGTCTCCCTGGCCGGGGAGCCCCAAACGATCCATAGCGGCGGAAAACGGGAACACGAAGGAGGGCTTATGCGGCAAGGGACACGAACTTGGTTTCTTGTAGCGGCGCTGGTCGGCGCGGCCGCCCTGATGGCCTTTGGGCCGGTGGGGGCCGCAGGCCCGGCAGAGGTGGCGGACGATGCGGCCCCGGGGCGAAAACTGGCCCAAAACGCGGTCAAGGCCCCGGGCGGGCGCTGGACCACGGTGGACCATTCCAAGCTTGAAGCCCTGCAAAAAGACTTCGCCTCGCCCGAGGAGGTCACGGCGGCCTGTCTCTCCTGCCACACCCAGGCCGCAGACCAGATCCACCACTCCATCCACTGGACCTGGCTGTGCGACAACTGCGGCGACGGCAAAAACATGGGCAAATACGGAAAAACCATCAATAACTTCTGTATCGCCGTGCCCTCCAACGAGCCGCGCTGCACCTCCTGCCACATCGGCTACGGCTGGAAGGACAAAAACTTCGATTTCTCGTCCAACACCAAGATCGACTGTCTGGTGTGCCACGACACCACCCATACCTATGAAAAATATCCGGCCGGGGCCGGGAACCCGGTCAAGGAACCCACGGTCTTCCCCGAATCCGGCAAGACCTACCTGCCCCCGGACTACAAGAAAATCGTGGCCAAGGTGGGCAAGCCCGACCGCGTCAACTGCGGAACCTGCCATTTTTACGGCGGCGGCGGCGATGCGGTCAAACATGGCGACCTGGACAGCTCCATGGCCATGCCCAAAAAGAGCCTGGACGTGCACATGGACACCGAGGGCTTAAACTTCACCTGCCAGCGTTGCCACACCACCAAGGACCACCAGATCGCGGGCCGTCTCTACACCACCCCGGCCGCCCCCGAGCGCATCAGCCTCACCGAGGCCGACCTGGCCTCCAAGATCGCCTGCGAGTCCTGCCACAGCGCGACTCCTCACAAAACCGACGTCAAGTCCAACGACCACACGGACAAGGTGGCCTGCCAGTCCTGCCACATCCCCCACTTCGCCCGAATCATCCCCACCAAGATGTCCTGGGACTGGTCCACGGCGGGCCAGAAAAACGCCGAGGGCAAGCCGTTTAAAAAGGACGGCCCCCTGGGCAAGCCCATCTACGATTCCAAGAAGGGCGATTTCGTGTGGGAGAAAAACGTGGAGCCGGAATACCGCTGGTTCAACGGGGCCATGAGCCACAAGCTGGTCACCGACGTCATCGACCCCTCCGGGGTGGTGTCCATGAACCAGCCCGTGGGCGCGGCAGACGACCCCAAATCGCGGATCATGCCGTTTAAGGTGCACCGGGGCAAACAGCCGTATGACACGGTCAACAAGACCATGGTCATCCCCAATCTCTTCGGGGGCAAGGATTCCGACGCCTATTGGGCGAAGTACGACTGGAAAAAGGCCATCACCGCCGGCATGGCCTATGTGGACATGCCGTTCTCCGGCGAGTTCGGCTTCGTGGCCACGGAATACTATTATCCCACGACCCACATGGTGGCCCCGCGCGAACAGGCCGTGCCCTGCGCCGAATGCCACTCCCGGGACGGCCGCATGAAGGGCGTCCCCGGCGTGTACATCCCCGGCCGCGACACCTCCGCCGCCGTGACCGACCTGGGGTTCGGGGCCTCGGCCGCCGCGCTCCTGGGCGTCGCCGGACACGGGTTCATCCGCTTTTTGTCCAGGAAAAAGAGGGAGAAGAAGTGATGTCCGACACCAACACGCGCCCCATGCGCACCATCTACCTGTACACCCGGTATGAACGGTTCTGGCACTGGTTCCAGGCCCTGCTCATCCTGCTGCTCCTGGTCACCGGGTTCGAGGTTCACGGCTCAATCACGATGTTCGGCTTCGAACGGGCCGTTACGGTCCACAACTTCCTGGGTCTGACCTGGCTTGTGGCCTTCGCCTTCTTCGTCTTCTGGGTCTTCACCACCGGGGAATGGAAGCAATACGTGCCCACCAGCAAAAAGATGGTCGAAGTCATGATCTATTACGGCTACGGCATCTTCTCCGGGCAGCCCCATCCCTGCCCCAAGCGTCATGACGCCAAGCACAATCCGCTGCAACGCATGACGTATCTGTCCCTGGCGGCCGTGCTTCTGCCCTTCCAGATGGTCACCGGGCTTTTGTATTACCTCTACAACTCCTGGACGGACATGGGCATCACCGGCCTGTCGCTGGGAGTTGTGGCCATGGCCCATCTGATCGGGGCCTTCGCCATCCTCATCTTCCTCATCGTGCATGTCTACATGACCACCACCGGGCACACCATTTTCGCCCACGTGAAGGCCATGTTCACCGGCCGGGAGGAGGTCGAGGACGTCGGCGACGTGGCCGAATGGGAAAAAAAGAATCCGGCCTAACGCCGTCGCCAGGGCCTCCCCGGACAGGCTTGCGGGGAGGCCCCTTTTGATGCGACGCAACCGGGCCGCCGCCCGGCCCACAATCCCTCCCCTGTCGCCTTGGCCCGGGCCCGATCCGGAAAATGTGCCTCGAAGGGTTGACAAGGCGACGCGACGGGGGTAGACAATCCGCCTTTCGAGCACATTTAAGGAGCGGTCATGAAAACGTTCTCCCCATCCAAAAATGATATCCAGCACGACTGGCTGATCGTGGATGCCTCTGACAAGATCCTGGGCCGTCTGGCCAGCGCCCTGGCCGGACGCCTGCGCGGCAAGCACAAGCCCGAATTCGTCCCGCACATGGACGGCGGCGACTTCGTGGTTGTTGTCAACGCGGAAAAGATCCGGTTCACCGGCCGCAAGCTGGACCAGAAGATGTACTACCGCCACTCGGGCTACATCGGCGGCCTCAAGGAAACCACGCTTCGGACCATGATGCAGACCAAGCCCGAGCAGGTGATCATGAAGGCCGTTCGCGGCATGCTCCCGAAAAACAGGCTTGGCCGGGCCATGCTCAAAAAGCTCAAGGTCTATTCCGGCACGGAGCATCCCCACACGGCCCAGCAGCCCAAACCCATCGACTTCTAAATCCCTCGGTATCGGGAGACACGCATGAGCGACGATTTCTTCTACGGCACCGGACGGCGCAAAACCGCCGTGGCCCGCACCCGCCTCTACAAAGGCAACGGCCGCATCCTCATCAACAACAGGCCCTATGAGGAATATTTCCCCCGGCCCACCCTGCACCTCATCGTGCGTCAGGCCCTGGCCGTGGTGCGCAGCGAAGGCAAGTACGACATCAAGGTCAACGTCTGCGGCGGCGGCCTCACCGGTCAGGCCGAGGCCGTGCGGCACGGCATCGCCCGGGCGCTTTTGCGGGTCGATCCCGAACTGCGCGCCCCTCTGAAGAAGGCGGGCCTTCTGACCCGCGACGCCCGCGAGAAAGAGCGCAAAAAGTACGGCCAGCGCGGCGCCCGCGCCAGGTTCCAGTACTCCAAGCGTTAAGCCGGGTTTCTCTACGCTTGTTCGGCGGGACCGCGCCTGGCGCGGTCCCGTCTTTTTTTGCGCCCCCAGGGCGGCCGGAAAAAATCCCCGGGCCGAACCCGCCATGCCCGTGCGCCTTCAAATCTCTGACCTTGACGCATGGAGAGGCCATCTTCGAAAGCCCCCGGGCCGAGCCCGCCATTCCCATCCCCGCCCGAAACGGCTATCCTGCGGTCATCGCCGCCTCGCCCGCCTGACGGCCGCGCGGCAAGCAACCCGCCACAAGGCCCGGCAACGCCCATGCAAAGTCCCCTCGCCGCCATCGCCTCCCTGTGCCGCCGCCTGTTGCGCGGCCGGGGCCTCATCTTCCTGGTCGGCGTGGCCCTCACCCTGGGCATGGTCGTCTTATACGCCCTGCGCCCCTCCTGGCTCCAGTTCCAGGAACTCAAGCTCTACGACGTGGCCATGCGCCGGGAGCTCAAAGCCGCCCCCAGCGGTCTGCCCGTGGTGGTGGACCTGGACGAAAAAAGCCTGGCCGCCTACGGCCAATGGCCCTGGCCGCGTTTCCGGGTGGCCCTGCTCCTGGCCAGGCTGAAGGCCGCCGGGGTGCTGGCCGTGGGCATCGACATCGTGTTCGCCGAAGCCGACCGCACCTCCCCCGAAACCATGCGCCGCATGTTCCGCGAGGAGCTCAAGCTCGACGTGGCCTTCGACGGCCTGCCCCACGCCCTGGGCGACTACGATGCGGTCCTGGCCGGAGTGCTCCGGGACGGCCCGTACATTCTGGGCTATTATCTGGACTTCGAACCGCGCCCGGACAATCCCGCCTCCCCAGGCTGCGCCCTTCCGGCGCTCAAGGCCTCGGCCGTCATCGCCCCCGGCGCCCGCCCCGTGCTCGACTACCTGCCCAACTCCCGAGGCGCGGTCTGCCCCCTGCCCGTCCTTTTGGCCGCCGCTCCCGGGGCCGGTTTTTTCAACACCATCCCCGATCCGGACAACATCGTGCGCCGCTCCCCCATGCTCCTGGGCTACGGGGAGACCGTCCTGCCCAGCCTGTCCCTGGCCACCACCATGCTGGCCCTGGGGATCAAAAACGCCGTAGTGCGCGTGGACCAGGGCGGGGTGGCCGCCCTGACCCTGCCCCTGCCGGACGGCCAAAAACGGATCATCCCCCTGGACGGGTACGGCCGGGTGCTGGTCAACTACCGGGGCCCCGGCGGAACCTTTCCCCACGTAAGCGCCGCCGACGTGCTTTCGGGCACCGCCGACCCCCAGGCCCTTTCCGGCAAGATCGCCTTTTTCGGGGCCTCGGCCGCAGGCCTTCGCGACCTGCGGGCCACCCCCCTGGACCGGGCCATGCCCGGGGTGGAGGTCCACGCCACCCTGGCGGACATGATCGTCACCGGGGATTTCCTGTTGCGCCCGGACTGGGCCCCGGGGATCGAGGTCTGCGCCACCCTGGCCGTGGGGCTTTTGTCCGCCGCCCTTTTGGCCTGGACCAGGGCCAAATATCTGCTCGCCCCGTTTGCCGCCCTGGCCCTGGCCATGTGGTTCGGGTCCGCCCAGGCCCTTTCCGTCCACCGGTTCATCCTTTCCCCCTTTTCACCGCTTCTGGCGCTTTTCGCCAACTTCATGGCCCTGACCTTTCTCAAATTCTGGCGCGAGGAACGCCAAAAACGCTTCATCCACGCGGCCTTTTCCCACTATCTGCCACCGGCCGTGGTCAACGACCTGGTGGCCTCGCCGGATCGCCTGACGCTGACCGGCGAGGAACGCGAGGTCACGGTGCTCTTCTCCGACGTGCGCGGCTTCACCACCATGTCCGAAAAGCTCACCCCCACCCAGGTGGTGGACCTCTTGCACCGCTACCTGACCCCCATGACCGGCATCATCACCGGGCATATGGGCACCCTGGACAAGTTCATCGGCGACGCCGTCATGGCCTTCTGGAACGCCCCCCTGCCCGTCCCCGGCCACCAGGCCAAGGCCCTGGCCGCAGCCATGGCCATGCATGAGGAGCTCGACCGCCTCAATGTGGGCTTTGCGGAGACCTACGGCCTGCGCATCGACATCGGCGTGGGCCTGCATGCCGGAATGGCCCGGGTGGGCAACTTCGGCTCCGAAGACCTCTTCGACTACACGGTCATCGGCGACACCGTGAACCTGTGCTCCCGCCTGGAAGGGCTGACCAAATACTACAGGAAAAAAATCCTGGTCACGGACGCCATTGCGGCCGCCGCCCCGGACGACATCTTCTTCCAGGAAGTGGACCGGGTGCGGGTCAAGGGCAAGGCCGAACCCGTGACCATTTTCGCCCCCCTCACCCGCCAGGAATACGAATCCCGCGCGGGCGAGCTGAAAAAATCCGCCGCCGCCCTGGCCCTGTACCGGGCCGGGCGCTTCCCCGAGGCCCTTTCCGCCTACGAAACCCTGGCCGCCGCACACCCCGACGCGATCCACGCCATCCAGGCCGAACGCTGCCGGGCCCTGGCCGCCGCGCCGCCCGAAGGACCATGGGACGGCGTTTTCAAACACACCACCAAATGACCGCACACACATCGCACCCTGGCGCCGACCGGGACATGATCGTGGCCCGGGCCACCCCCCCGGGCGCCGGCGGCTTGGCCGTGATCCGCCTCAGCGGCCAGGGCTGCCGCCGGGCCGCCCTGACCCTTTTCCGGTCCTTGCGGCCCGGCTTTACGGACCTTCTCCCCTACCGCCTGCACCACGGCCATCTGCACGCCCCGGACGGCCGCCGCATCGACGAGGTTCTGGCGGCGTTCATGCCCGGCCCCGGCGCCTATACCGGCGAGGACACGGTGGAATTCTCCTGCCACGGCGGCCCGGCCACAGCCGCCGCCGTCGTGGCCGCCTGCATCGCCGCAGGGGCGAGACCGGCCGGTCCCGGGGAGTTCACCCTGCGGGCCTTCTTAAACGGCCGCATGGACCTGTCCCAGGCCCAGGCCGTGGCCGAACTCATCGCCGCCGCCACGCCGGTACAGGCCGACATGGCCCTTGCCCGCCTTGACGGGGCCATGGGACGCCTGGCCCGGGAGCTGCGCCAGGGATTGGAGGCGCTACGGGCCGGGGTCTGTCTGGCCGTGGATTTCCCCGAGGAGGATGTGGAGTGTCTGTCCCGGGAGGAATTCGCCGCCCGGGCAGCCGACATTTCAGACCGGATTCGGCAGCTTTTGGAGGCCAACCGCCGGGCCAGGCCGTTTCGCGAGGGCGCGTCCGTGGTCCTGTTCGGACGGGTCAACGCCGGAAAATCGCGTCTGTTCAACGCCCTGCTCGGCCGCGAACGGGCCATCGTCACCGGGGTTCCCGGCACCACCCGGGACTATCTGGAAGAAACCCTGGACCTTTCCGGGATGCCCGTGCGCCTGACGGACACGGCGGGCCTTCGCGAAACCGGGGACGAGGCCGAGGCCCTCGGGCGGGACCGGGGGGAAAAACGGGTCCAGGCGGCCGAACTGGCCCTTTTCGTGGTGGACGGCGCACATCCCCTGGCCGACGGCGACGACGACGCCCGGGAGCTGGCCCTGGCCAGAACCCTGGGCCCGGCCCGGGTCATGGCCGTCGTCAACAAGGCCGACCTGCCGCCCGGCGACCCCGATCCGGCCACCGTCCTGGCGGACATGGGGTTTGAGACGATCCGGGTTTCGGCCAGGACAGGCGCGGGGCTTGACGCCCTGACGGCCGCCATGGAACACCGCCTGGGCGCAGGAGACGCACCGGCCGTAGACGACGTGATCCCCAACCAGCGCGAGGCCGCCGCCCTGTCCCAGGCCCTGGACGAACTCGCCGGGCTTTCCCGGGACATCGACCGTGGCGTCCCCTACGATCTCCTGGGCGTGCGCCTGGAGACGGCCTGCGCGGCGCTCTCCGACATCACCGGCGAGATGACCCCGGACGCGGTGCTGACCTCGATTTTCGAAACCTTTTGCATCGGCAAATAATCCCGCCGCATCCGGGCCGCCCCGCCCGCCCCGCCGCCTGGACGGCCCGGCGGGCGCACGGTTCGCCTTTTTGCGATCCGGCGCGAAGGAGACGCAATGCTTGAGCAGACGTTTTGCCACCTGTCCGGCATCGGCGAGGTCACGGAACGCCGCCTGTGGGAGCGCGGCGTGACCTCGTGGAACGACCTGGACGCCACGCCCCCCGGGACGGCAGGACGCAACACCGCCCTGTGGCGCGACGAGCTTGCCCTCTCCCGGGAGCGCCTGGCCTCCGGTGACGCCGCTTTCTTCAGCGACAGGCTGCGCCCGGGCGACACCTGGCGGGTCTTCCCGGCATTCCAGGGCAAAGTGGCCTATGTGGACATCGAAACCGACGGCGGCCCGCAACAGATCGTCACCGCCGTGGCCCTCTACGACGGCCAAAACGCCCGGACCTACGCCAGGGGCCGCAACCTGGACGACTTCGCGGCCGATGTGGCCAACTTCCCGGTGATCGTGACCTACAACGGCCGCTGTTTCGACGTGCCGGTCTTGACCCGCAACCTGGGCCTCAGCCTGCCCCAGGCCCACATCGACCTGCGCTGCGTCCTGGGCCGCCTGGGCATCAAGGGGGGGCTTAAATCCTGCGAAAAACGCTTCGGCATCGGCCGGGGCGAGCTCGACGGCGTGGACGGCTACTTCGCCGTCATCCTGTGGAAGGAATACGAACGCACCGGCGACGAGGCCGTTCTGGAAACGCTTCTGGCCTACAACGCCGCCGACGTCATCGGCCTTGAGACCCTGCTCATCCACGCCCTCAACGCCTCCCTCCTTTCGACGCCTTTCGCCCACCTGCACTCCCTGCCCGTGCCGCAGCCCGGCCATAATCCGCACCAGCCCGACACCTCCGTCCTGCGCCGCCTGGCCGGACGCTACCTGGGCGGCCGCCCCGGCGGCTGGCGATAGCGGGGAGCGCGCCTGCGGCGACAAGGGGGGAAACCTTTTGAAAAAGGTTTGGAAGGCGGCCACCGTGGTCGAGGTGGCGGCGACCACCGGC
>NZ_JAZHDB010000070.1:0-5368 GCF_036584575.1 Desulfolutivibrio sp. | reverse complement strand
GGTCGATCCCGACGACGCCACGACGTTAAGCGACCGGCTGGCCGCCGATCCGGCCTGGACGCTTCCGGCGATCTTAAGCGTCTTCGTCTTCATGCTGCTGTACACCCCGTGCATGGTCACGGTGGTGTGCATCGCCAAGGAATCCAACTGGAAGTGGGCGCTTTTCTCCGTGGGCGGCTCCATGGTCTTCGCCTTCGTGATGGCGGTCGTGGTCTTCCACACCACCAGACTCTTTGTGTAACCTCTCGTTCCCAAATCCATAACCCGACAGGCCCGGCCGCTCCGTAAGGACTGGCCGGGCCTTTTTTATTCCCGGAACCGGCGCGGTCCCTCCTTCCGCATCCGGCGGTTCTTTCCTTCCGTCACGCAATGGGATATCGCCCTTGAGCAACTCAGGTTCGCATCCGGCCCAGGACGAACCCGGAACATCCAGGACGGACTTCGCCTGACAAGGGAGCAACAATGTCCGAACCGATCTGTCTACGTCAGCTTCCGGTCAACACCCAGGCGGTCATCCATTCCGTGGCCGCCGCCGGGGAACTCGGCCGCCGCATCCGGGACATGGGGATCGTCCCCGGAACGACGGTCCAGGTGATAGGCCGGGCCCCGCTCTACGATCCGGTGGCCCTGCGGCTGCGGGACTTCACCCTGACCTTGCGCAACAGCGAGGCCGACCACATCCTCGTGATCAGGCAGGACTGACATGACCGGGAACACGCTGACCATCGCCCTGGCCGGAAACCCCAACTCCGGCAAGACCACCATGTTCAACGCCCTGACCGGCTCACGGCAGCATGTGGGCAACTATCCGGGCGTCACCGTGCAGAAAAAGGAAGGCCGCCTGAAGCATAATGGCGTGACCGTCCATGTGGTGGATCTGCCCGGCACCTATTCCCTGACCGCCTATTCCGCCGAGGAGCTTGCCGCGCGCAATTTCCTGGTGGACGAGCGCCCGGAGATGGTGGTGAACATCCTCGACGCCGGGGCCCTGGAACGCAGCCTGTATCTGACCGTGCAGTTTCTGGAGCTGGGCGTGCCGGTAGTTCTGGCCCTGAACATGATGGACGAGGTCAAAAAGCGGGGCATGCAGATCGACACCGGGCTGTTGTCCAGGCTTTTGCGCTCGCCGGTGGTGGAGACCGTGGCCCGCATCGGCGAGGGCAAGGAGCGGCTTCTGGACGCGACCCTGGACTTCGCCAGGGGCAACCGCCGTCCCTGGGAGCCGCTGATTTTGTCCTACGGCCCGGACGTGGACGCGGCCCTGGCGGAAATGACGGACATCATCGAGGCCGCGCGCTTTCTCGACGGCCGCCTGCCCGCCCGGTGGGTGGCCCTCAAACTCCTTGAGGGCGACCACGAGGTGGCGGGCATCTGCCGCCAGGCCGGGGCGGCGTTCGACCGTCTGGCGGCCATTGTCGAACGCCTGGCCGGACACCTCACGGCCACCATGAATTCCTATCCCGAGGCGCTCATCTCCGACTACCGCTACGGGTTCATCGCCTCGCTTTTAAAGCAGGGCGTGATCAAAAAAGACGCCAGCCGGGAACGCATCGTCTATTCCGACAAGGTGGACCGGGTGGTCACGGATCGCTTTCTGGGACCGCTGCTCATGCTGGGCGTTTTGTACGGCATGTTCGAGATGGTCTTTTTCATCGGCGAATATCCCATGGGCTGGTTCGAGGATTTCTTTTCCTGGCTGTCGGGGCTGGCCTCCGCCATCATCCCCCCGGGGCAGATCCAATCGCTGGTCGTTTCGGGGATCATCGGCGGCGTGGGCGGGGTACTCGGGTTCGTGCCGCTGATCGTCATCATGTTCTTTCTTTTGTCCTACCTGGAAGACCTGGGCTACATGGCCCGTATGGCCTACATGCTGGACCGGGTGTTCCGGATCTTCGGGCTGCATGGCGGCTCGGTGATGCCCTTCATCATCTCCGGCGGCATCCCGGGCGGCTGCGCCGTGCCCGGGGTCATGGCCGCGCGCACGTTGCGCAGTCCCAAGGAGCGCCTGGCCACCATTTTGACCGCGCCGTTTATGGCCTGCGGGGCCAAGATACCGGTCTTCGTGCTGCTTGTGGGCGCCTTTTTCCCCCAGGGCGCGGGCACGGCCATGTTCTGGATCACCCTGGCCTCCTGGGGCGCGGCCCTGGTGGTGGCCCGGTTTTTACGCTCCACCGTGATCCGGGGCGAGGCCACGCCGTTTTTGATGGAACTGCCGCCGTATCGCATCCCCACCCTGCGCGGGGTGCTTCTGCATACCTGGGAGCGGGCCTGGCAGTACGTCAAAAAGGCCGGGACCACGATCCTGGCTATCTCCGTTCTTTTGTGGGCGGCCATGACCTATCCCCAGCTTCCCCAGGACGTGGCCGACGGCTATGCGACCAGCCGCCAGACGCTTGCCGCCGGGCTGGAGGCCGCCGAGACCACGGGCGCCCCGGGACTGGACGGCGCAGCCCTGGCCGACCTGGAGGCGCGCCTGGCCGACATCGACAACCAGGAGGCCGAGGCCGCCCTGCGAAATTCCCTGGCCGGACGCCTGGGCACGGCCCTGGAGAGGGTCACCCGGCTGGCCGGGTTCGACTGGCGGGTGAACATCGCGCTTCTGGGCGGCATTGCGGCCAAGGAGGTCATCGTCTCCACCCTGGGCACCTCCTACGCCCTGGGCGAGGTGGACCCCGGGGAGGCCATGCCCCTGTCCCAGAGGCTGGCCGCCGATCCGGCCATGTCCAAGGCCTCGGCGTTGGCGCTTATCATCTTCACCATCCTGTACGCGCCATGCTTCGTGACGGTGGTGGCCATGGCCCGGGAGGCGTCCTGGGGCTGGGCCGCCTTCGCCATGGTGTTCAATACGGGATTGGGCTTCGCCGCAGCCACGGCGGTGTATCAAATCGCGTCCAGGATTTAAAATAATGCGTTGAAAAATATATACTATTTTTCAATCGCCAGGTCTTTCAATACGGGACTGGGCTTTGCCGCAGCCACGGCGGTGTATCAAATCGCGTCCCGGGTGTAGTGTGCTTTGGGCCGGGGGAGATGCCTCCGGCGGCCAAAGGGGGCTCGCCCCCTTTGGAATCCCGTAACGAAAAGGCCGGAAGGGACATGTCTCCCTCCGGCCTTTTTTCGCCCACAACCGCGCGTATGGCGAGCGGGAGCTATTCTTCCCCGTATTTCTTGAGCTTTTTATGCAGCGTGGCCCGGGTGATGCCCAAGACCCTGGCCGCCTCGCTCTTGTTGCCGCCGGTTTCTTTCAGCGTGGCCAAAATGGCCCGCTGCTCGATGTCTTCCAGGGGCTGTCCGGCCAGATCGGCCGGGTCATGTCCGATGCGCCCCGACCCCGGCGGCGCCTCCGGCACGGCGGCGGCCACCCCCGGCGGCAGTTCCCGCTCGGTCAGGTAGTCGCCGACCGCCAGGATGACCCCGCGTTCCACAGCGTTTTCCAGCTCCCGCACGTTGCCCGGCCACGGGTGGTGGATAAAGGCCTCCATGGCCCCGGGGGAGAATCCCTTGACGGATTTGCGGTTTTTTTTGGAGAACCGGCCCAGGAAATGCGCGGCCAGAAGCGGAATGTCCTCCCGGCGTTCACGCAAGGGGGGCACGGCCAGCACCAGGACGTTTAGACGATAATACAGATCCTCCCGGAACCGCCCGGCCTCCACCTCGGCCTTGAGATCCCGGTTGGTGGCCGCCAGGATGCGCACGTCCACGCCGATGGGCCGATCCCCGCCCACGCGTTCGATCTCGCGCTCCTGGATGACCCGCAACAGCTTGGCCTGGGTGGCCGGGGAGACCTCGCCGATCTCGTCCAGAAAGATGGTGCCCTTGTCGGCGGCCATGAATCGGCCCTCGCGCCGTCGGTCGGCCCCGGTGAAGGCCCCCTTTTCGTGGCCGAACAGTTCGGATTCCAGCAGGGTCTCGGCCAGGGCGGCGCAATTGACCGTGATCAACGGCCCGTTTTTGCGGGGGCTGTTGAGGTGGATGGCCCGAGCCACCAGTTCCTTGCCCGTGCCGGACTCGCCGGTGACCAAAACCGTGGCCTCGGTGGGCGCGGCCAGGGCGGCCATGTCCAAAAGCTCTTTCATGGCCGGGCTTTGGCCGATGATCTCATCACTTTGAAAGCCCTCCGCCAGCCGCTCCTTGAGGGCCCGGTTCTCGGTGCGCAGCCGCAGATGGTCC
Source organism: Desulfolutivibrio sp. (assembly GCF_036584575.1). Lineage (NCBI taxonomy): Bacteria > Pseudomonadati > Thermodesulfobacteriota > Desulfovibrionia > Desulfovibrionales > Desulfovibrionaceae > Desulfolutivibrio > Desulfolutivibrio sp. The sequence goes on along the minus strand of NZ_JAZHDB010000070.1, from coordinate 1,198 downwards.
AGGGCCCGGTCCATGGTCAGGCGCAGCACATCCATGTCCAGGGGCTTGATCAAATAGTCGTAGGCTCCGTTTTTGAGCGCTTCCACGGCCGTTTCCACCGAGGAATAGGCGGTCATGATCAAGACCGGCATGGCCGGGTTGTATTCCTTGACCGCGCGCAACACCTCGATGCCGTCCATCCCGGCCATGCGCACGTCCGTCAGGACGAGATCCCGGGGCTTTTCGCGGATGGCCGCCAGGGCCTTCTGGCCGCTTGCGGCCCCTTCCACCCGATAGTCCCAGCCCGAAAGCACCGTGGTCAGCATGGACAGGTGTCCGGGATCGTCGTCCACCACCAAAATGCTCGGCTTCATGCCTTCTCCTCATACGTGTCGCGGGCCAGGGGCAAAAGCATGGTGAACACCGTGCCCCCGCCCGGCCTGAGCGCGGCCCGCATCTCGCCGCCGTGGGCCTCCACGATCTTGAGCGCCACGGCCAGCCCAAGCCCGGTCCCCGTGGCCTTGGTGGTATAATAGGGGTTGAATATCTTGCCCATGTCCGCCGGGTCGATGCCCACCCCCTCGTCGGCGGTCTCCACAAAGGCCCGGCCGTCGTCGGCCACGCCCACGGTCACGGACAGCGTCCCACCCGAGGGCATGGCCTGCACGGCGTTGAGAAAGACGTTTAAAAGCGCCTGGGAAAACCGATCCGGATCGAGCTGGGCCGTGGGCGCGGCATCCAGGCCATGGGTCGCCACGCGCACGGCGGACGCCTCGGCGTCGGGGCGGATCAGGCGCAGGCAGTGCTCTACGGCGTCGCGCAGGGACATGGGGCGACGGGCCAGTTCCGAGGGCCGGGAATAGTCGATGAGTTCGGAAATGACCCGGTTTAAGCGGTCCACCTCCCGGACCATGACCTGGGCGGCCTTGCGGTCCTCGCTGTCCGGGGCGAACTTGCTGCCGAAATAGGTGGCGTAGCCCCGGATGGAGCTTAAGGGGTTCCTGATCTCATGGGCCACCCCGGCGGCCAGGTTGCCCATGGCGGCCAGCTTCTCGCGCCGCCGGACCTCCTCCTGGAGCGCCCGCACCTCGCGCAAGTCCCGCACCAGATAAAGCGTGCCCACCTGCCCGCCGTCCTCGGCCACGATGCGGGTCACGCTCACCCCCAGCGGCACGGGCACGTCCCCGCCGAAATCGAACTCCCCCTCGCTCTCCCCTTG
>NZ_JAZHDB010000069.1:0-5433 GCF_036584575.1 Desulfolutivibrio sp. | reverse complement strand
GCGCCAGCTTGGCGAGGATCCGGGATACCTCTATGACATCGCCGGGAAGATCGCCGCCGGCGACCTGAACGTGGCCTTCCGGCCCCAGAAGGCCGAGGGCGGCGTCTACGCGGTCCTTAAAAAGATGGTGGACACCCTCAAGGCCAAGATCGCCGAGGCCGACGGCAAGGCCGATGTCGCCGCCCAAAAGGAAAAGGAAGCCCTGGCGGCCATGCAGGAGGCCGAAGAGGCCAAGGCCATGGCCGAAAGCGCCAAGCGCGACGGCATGCTCCAGGCCGCCTCCCGCCTGGAGGGCGTGGTGGCCACCGTGTCCTCGGCCTCGGAAGAGCTTTCGGCCCAGATCGAGCAGTCCAGCCGGGGTTCGGAGAATCAGGCCCAGCGGGTGGGCGAGACGGCCACAGCCATGGAGGAGATGAACGCCACGGTGCTCGAGGTGGCCAAAAACGCCTCCCAGGCCGCCGAGACCTCCGACGCCGCCAAACGCAAGGCCCAGGAGGGTTCCGGCGTGGTGGATCAGGTCATCCGCGAGATCGCCAACGTCCACGAACAGTCCCTGGCGCTTAAATCCGACATGGACACCCTGGGCAAGCAGGCCGAGGGCATCGGCCAGATCATGAACGTCATTTCCGACATCGCCGACCAGACCAACCTGTTGGCCTTAAACGCCGCCATCGAGGCCGCCCGGGCTGGCGAGGCCGGCCGCGGCTTCGCCGTGGTCGCCGACGAGGTCCGCAAGCTGGCCGAAAAGACCATGACCGCCACCAAGGAAGTGGGCGACGCCATAAGCGGCATCCAACAGGGAACCAAACGCAACATCGAAAACGTGGAGCGTTCCGCAAAATCCGTGGAGGAGGCGACGACCCTGGCCAAAAAATCCGGCGAATCCCTGACCGCCATCGTCAACCTGGTGGATGCGGCCTCGGACCAGGTGCGCTCCATCGCCACGGCCTCGGAACAGCAGTCCTCGGCCAGCGAGGAGATCAACCGGTCCATCGAGGAGATCAGCACCATCTCCGCCGAGACCAGCCAGGCCATGGGCCAGGCCGCCCAGGCCGTGTCCGAGCTGGCGAAGCAGTCCCAGGAACTGCAAAGCCTGATCGAGGACATGCAGTCCGACAACGGCGGGAAAACGGCCTCCCGGGCCATCGCGGGCAGCCACCGCAAGCCCGGCGGCGCTGCCCGGGCCATGCGGGCCCTGGCCTGAGCCCTGCCGGAAAAACGCCCCGCCTTCCACGCCGCCGATCAAAAAACGTAAAGGGCCGCTCCCCTCGCTGGGGGACGGCCCTCCGTCATCACCGCCTGGTGTTGTGTTCGGCAATTTCCATTCTGGCTTAGCAAGCAGCAAAACCTCAAATTTCTGTTCTTTTAGGAACGCCACACTAGGACAACTCGTCGATATCAAGCGCCCGGCCGCAGCATGGGCACACCTCCCGGCGCTTGCGCAGAAGCCGCCGTCCAAGGGAAAACACCGTGGTCCAGGCCCGGCCGGAAAAACGGTACTCCACCAACACAGGCGCGCCGCAGGAACAATACCGACGTTGCATGTTCGTCCTCCGCTGCATAAACAGTTGTTCATAAAAATAAACACTTGGGGCAAAAAAAATGTCCGCGTCCATTCCCGGCCTCCCGGCTTACAACTCGCGCCCCACCCAGACCACCCGGCCGATGATCCGCAACCCCTCGATCTCCTGGCCGCGCAGCTCGATGGGCGCATAGTCCCGGTTGTCGCTCAAAAGCACCACCATTCCAGGCCGTTTCTCCACCCGCTTGACCAACACCGTGTCGTCCACGCCGAAGGCATACACCGCGTGGGCGAAAATGCGCGACTGGGACTGGTCGATGAGCACCATGTCCCCATGGCGGATCTCCGGCTCCATGCTCACCCCCACCACATCCATGAGCACCATGCGCTCGGGCCGCCCCTTGCGCCGCAGCCATTCGGATCGGAAGGCGAAATATCCCGACACCCCGGCCTCGGTCTCAAGGGAGCCGCCCCCGGCGCTGATGCGGGCCCGCACCTTGGGCACCAGCAAAAACCCCTCGGGCGCCGCCTCGGTCACAGCCTCGCCCGCCCCGACATGACCGGCTTGTCCGGCTTGGTCGGTTTGGTCGGTTTGCCCAGTTTGGCCGACCTGTCCGGCCTGACCGGCCTGACCGGCCCGCCCGGTCAAAAGCCATTGCGGGTCGGCCCCGAAAAGCCGGGACAGGGTCAGGGCCCAGACCTTGGGCACGAGGCCCTTGTTCTTGGCCTGGGTGACGGCCGAACGATGCAGACCCAGGAGATTCGCCAGGTCGGACTGGCTCTTCACCCCGCACGCACTCTGGGCGCGTAGAAAAAAGGCGTCGAATTCGCCGCTCACGGCTTCCCCCTTCGGCCCGTTGACCTGTTGCGATAAATAAACAACATCGCAACACTGGTCAACAAAAAAAATCAGGTTCGGGACAATCCCGGCGCTGGCTGCTCCTGGGGCGGGTTCGCAGGCAGGGTGACGATCAGGTGGGTGCCCTCGCGGGGACAGGAGATGTAGCGGATGGCGCCGCCATGGGCCTGGGCGATCAGCCGGGCCACATGGGTTCCAAGCCCCGTGCCGCCCTCCTTGCCCGCCGTGTTGTAGCGTTCGAAAAACCTGGCCCGGGCCGCCTCGGGGATGATGCCGGGATTGTGAACATCCACCTCGTGGACCTCGTCGCCGCAGCGGATGGTCACCGTGACCTCGCTGTCCTCCGGCGCGGCCTCCACAGCGTTTTTCACAAGGTTGGCGAACAGGTTTTCCAGATGGTCCTCTTCGCCGCGAAAGAGGATGGGGCGGGTCAGGGAGATGTCCTGGCCGTCCATGGTGAAGCTGATGCAGACGGACTTGTTGACGGCCAGGGGCCGCAGATCGTCATGGATACGCCGAAACACCCGGGCCATGTCCACGTCCTGGGGCCGCAGCACGTAGGAGCGCTGCTCCATCTTGAAATAATCCAGGGATTTCTTGATGAAATCCATCATCTGGCGGCCGCTGTTTTGGATATAGGCCAGATATTCGCGCTGTTTGTCCGTGAGGTTCTGGCTTTTCTGCAAAAGCTGGGCGAAGCCCACAATGCCGATCAAGGGCGTTTTCATGTCGTGGCGGGTGATGCGCTCCACATCCTCGCGCAACCGCTCCAGACGGCGGCGCTCGGTGATGTCCTGGGCGAAGATGGCCACCTTGTCCACGCCCCCGGCGTCGTCGAAGACCGGCGACACCATGACGTCATGTACGATCCCTGCCCGCTCGTCCTCGAAACGCACCGGTCGGCGCTCGCAGTAGGCCTCCCAGATGCGTTCCATGCCCTGCTCGAAGAGCTCCCAGGACTGGAACTCGTAAAAATTACGTCCGACGAGGGTCTGGGGCGTGCCCCCAAGGCGTCTGGCCCCGATGTCGTTGACGGCCAGGATGACGCCGTCCACATCCACCAGAAAGGCCGATTCCGTGGTGGCGTTGAGAAGGGTCCGGGCTATCCGCTCGCTGCGACGCAGTTCCTCCTCCATGCGCCGCCGCTCGGTGATGTCGTCCATAAGCCCGATGAGCGACGTCACGCGACCGTCTTCCCCGCGCACGGCCGAGACATGCAGCCTGCCGGTGAAGCGGCCGCCGTCGCGGCGGCGAAACAGCGCCTCATAGGTGATGCTGCCCCGGGTCTTTTCCAGGGTTTCCAAAAGCCGTACCCGGCTTTGCGGATCGTCGTAAATCTGATGCCCGATGTCCGTGACCTGGGCCATGGCCTGGGCGGCGCTGTCATAACCCAGCATAACGGCCATGACCTGGTTGGTTTCCTCGAACCGCCCGGACGCCGTGGTCCGAAAGATGCCCAGGGGGGCGTTTTCGAAGATGGCCCGGTATTTTTCCTCGGCCCGGCGGAAGCCCTCCATGGTTTCCTTGATGTCGGTCACGTCGCGGCCCACGGCCTGGTATTCGACCACGGTTCCGGCGGCGTCCATGATGGCCCGGTACAGCCATTCCTGCCAGCGCGTCTGGCCCCCGGGCAGGGTCGCCCGGTGCACCAGCGAGGTCATGCCCCGGTTGGGGCCAAGCCCGGAAACGGCCCGGCGCACCTCGGCGACCTCGGCCTCCGAGGCCTGGACGGGAATGAAACCGCCCAAAAGCGTGGCGGCGTCCTGGCCGAAATACCGGCAAAAGGCGGGATTGACGTAGGTGAGGCGGCCCTGCGGGTCAAAGCGGCAGATGAGCTCGGCCTGGTCCTCGACGATATTCTGGTAACGGGCGTCCGATGTCCGTTGCGACGCCGCCTCACGGGCCAGGGCGGACTTCAGGATGTCCGCATCCATAAGCCGACCGCGCAAAGACCGCAATTCCTGGGTAAGCAGGGCCCTGTCCTTGTTTCTTGGCACGCAGTTCCTCGTTTTGCAGTGTGGCGGCGTGACGCGGGTCGCCTGAAAACACGGGCTACCTTTTTTCCTGACAAGGGTAAAGTCCCGCATTTGCGGGGCATCCGGAAATGCGGCCGCCACCCTAAAGTCGCGGGTCTCCATGTCCGATAAGGACTAAAACCCCCGAACCGGACTGCTCGGGGGGCCAACAGACAATCAGGATAAGATTGTGAACAAGCGCGCTTCGTTAGCCGCACCCATTTCCGTGCTCTCCGAGGAAGAAATCCTTGCACGCTCCCGCAAGGTCTCGGAACTCAAGCGGAAGGTTCAATCAGGAACCTACCTCATTCGCCAGTACGACATCATCGAGGGCCTGCTCGACGCCTGGGCCAAGAACCAGGACTGAGCCGACCTCCGGCCCGGACCATTGCGGCATGTACTGCGCCTCAAAGCCGGGGAAAATGATGCGGGCGTGGTGCAGATAAAGCCGCACGTCCCGGTCTTTTTCCATTTCCCTTCCATACCGTGCGTCCCCCAGGATGGGATGCCCCCTGGCGGCCAGATGGGCCCGGATCTGGTGCCTGGCCCCCTTGGCGATGTCGGCCCGGACCAGGGTCAGGTCCGTCCCCGGGTCGTATCCCAGGGGGACCGCCGCCGTGTGGCGCAGGGGATCGTCCGTTTCCCGGACGCGCACCCGGGTCGTGGCGCGGTGGGCCGTCAAAAGCTCCTGCCGGGCCGTAAACGGCGCATCGACCAGCCCCCGGACCACGGCCAGGTAGGTCTTGCGGGCCAGTCCCCGGTCCTCGGCCTGGCGAAAACGCCGCGCCGCCTCCGGACTGAAGGCCACGGCCAGGATGCCCGAGGTGGGCGTGTCCAGCCGCCCGAGCAAAAGGGCCTCGCGGCCCGGAAAAAGCCCCGGCAGATGGTCCTGCACGCTCTCCTGTCCGCCCGGCCCGATTGCCGCCGAGGCCAGCCCGCCGGGTTTGGCCACGGCCCCGTAGTCCCTGCCCTCGGCCAAAACGAACAGCCCGGGCGGCACGGCCCGCTCCCGGCCCGCCTGCCGCGCCTCGGCCCGC
>NZ_JAZHDB010000068.1:0-5574 GCF_036584575.1 Desulfolutivibrio sp. | reverse complement strand
TAGAAGAAACGACGAAGAATAGAAGGCAAGATGCTGACATGGTGCTCAGTGGATAGGTCTTTACGTATCCAGGGAGGAGGGCTGCCCGGTTGCGGCATGTGTTGGATGGGGACACAACGCCGATGGTCAGGGATACGGAATGGGAAGTTCTGGAATATCAGTGTATTACATTTATGCGTTGCCGCCAGGACGGGCGGTTGAAGAGGGGGCGGGGGGTGGACGCCGCAGGCCGGAGCGGGGTGTGATCGAGAAGGCGAAGAAACGCATCATCGCGGAAGCGAAGCGGCCGGGGTCCAAGGGGCGCCGATATGCGGCGGGCGCAAGACGGGCGGGACGGAAAAATCAGTATTCCGCAGGCAGGCGGTCGAGCTCCGCCTTGGTGAACACCGGGCCGTCCTTGCAGACGTAGCGGTTGCCCACGTTGCACCGGCCGCAGAGGCCGATGCCGCACTTCATGCGGTTTTCCAGGCTCATGAATATCTGCTCCGGCTGCCAGCCCAGATCCTCGAACACCGGCAGGCTGAAGCGGATCATGGCCGGAGGCCCGCACACCAGGGCCGCCGCGCCCTCCGGGGAGGGGGCCAGATCCTTGAGCACCCGGGGCACGAAACCCACCAGGCAGTCCCAGCCCTGGCAGGCGTTGTCGATGGTCACCCGGCAGTCCACGTCGGATCGCTGCATCCACTCCCGCCAGACATCCTGGTAGAGCAGAAGCTCCGGGGACCGGGCCCCGTAGATGAAGGTGATGCGGCCGTAGCTTTTGCGATGGGCTGGGTCGAGCAGCCAGACCATGGCGCTGCGCAGGGTGGTCACGGCGTAGCCCCCGGCCACCACCACGAGGTCTTTGCCGACAAGTTCCGCCAGGGGATAGCCGTTGCCCAGGGGGCCGCGCACCCCGAATCGGTCGCCCGGTTCAAGCCCGTGCAGGGCGGAGGTGACCACGCCCATGCGGCTGACCGTGAACAAAAGCTCCTGGCCTTCGGTGGGGCTTGAGGCGATGCCGATGGGGGCCTCGCCGAAACCCGCCACGGACAGTTCGGCGAACTGCCCCGGCCGGTAGCGGAAGGACGCGGCATGGGCCGGATCCTCAAAGGCCACGCGGAAGGTGCGCAGGCTCTTGTCCGGGGTGTCGAAATGGGCCTTCGTCAGGCGCACGGGAAAGGGCAGATAGGGGCTTGCGGGATTCATGAGGCCGCCTCGTCGCAGGTTGCCCCGGATGGCGGCGCGGCCCGGCAGGCCACATCCATGACCCGCAGCACCTCCCGGATGTCGATGTTCACCGGGCACTGGCGCACGCACCGGCCGCAGCCCACGCAGCCCGGGCGACCATCCAGATTCATGGGCATGTATTTGAATTTGTGAAGAAAACGCTGCCGAACCCGCTCCACCTTGGTGGGACGCGGCGTGTGCCCCGAGGCGTGGGCCGTGAAAAGCCAGGACATGCAGGTGTCCCAGTTGCGCACCCGGCGGCCGGTCGGTCCCTTGGTCTCGTCCTGAATGTCGAAACAGTGGCAGGTGGGACAGGTAAACGTGCATACCCCGCAGTTGAGACACGTCTCGGCGATTTTCGTCCAGATGTCCAGGGCATGGACCGTGCGCTGGCTGCGCCGGGCCACGGCCTCAAGGGTCAGGCCGGAAAAGGGCGACCGGGCCATGATCGCCTCGGCGTTGATGCGCAGCGTTTCCGCCCGGCCAATCGCCGTTCCGCCGCGTGCGCCACGAGCCGGGGTTGCGGCCGCCGTGGCCGGTATCTCGGCCAGAAGGGCGCGTCCCCTGTCCGTGATCGGCGTGAGGAGCACCTCGTCGCCAAGGTCCGTGGCCAGGATGTCCAGGCCCCGGGCATGGTGGGGGCCGCCGCCCATGGAGGTGCAAAAGCAGGCGGCGTCGGGGACGTTGCAGCCGATCCCCACCAGGGCCGTGCGCGCCCGGCGGGAGGCCCAGGAGGGGTCCGTGCCGCCCTGGTCCTGGCAAAAGATGCGGTCCAGAAGGGAAAAGGCCCCGGCGTCGCAGGGTCGGATGCCGAAGAGCACGCGAAGCTGTGTGCCCTGGGGCTCGGCCACGGCCAGTCCGGCGTCCTCCCCGCGGGTGGAAAAGCGCAAGAGGCATTCCGTCTGGGGGAAGAAAAAGGGCTTGGGCGACAGGGTGGAGTTGCCGTAATCCAGGGACAGCCCGCGTTCCGGGTCAAAGAGGGTGAACGCCGTGAGCGCGCCCGAGACCGCCGGGACGTACACCGCGCGCGTCGCGCTCCAGGCGGCGAGGATCCGGGGCAGATCCAGGCGGGAAAAAATCATGGCGTCGTTCATGCACCCCTCGTCACGAAAAGGCCTCGTCCGGGTCGTCGGGAGAATAGACGGCCAGGGCGGGTTTGGCGTCCAGGGACAGGAAGGCCTCGTGGCCGAAAAGCCGTCTGGCGTCGGATTCGAGCTTGGACGTGAGCCGCCGCATGGGGATGCCCACGGGACAGGCCGATTCGCAGGCCCCGCAGTCCGTGCAGCGTCCGGCGCAGTGGAAGGCCCGCAGCAGATGATAGGTCAAAACGTCCGGCTCGTCCTGGGTCTTGCCCAGCCATTGGGGCCTGGACCGGTCCACGAAGCAGGTGGTGCAGTGGCACAGGGGACAGACGTCCCGGCAGGCATAACAGCGGATACAGTCGCGGAAGGTGCGGGTGAACAGGTCGAAGCGTGCCTCGGGTTTCTTGCGCTCCCACAACTCGATGATCTTGTCGCTGTCGCCGCCGCCGGTCTCGGTCACGGGATCGGCCACGGTTTCGTCGGCGAGCACGGGGTTGCGATGCCGACAGGTGAGACAGTTGTCGCGCTTGACCTCGCCACGCCGGAACACCTCTTCGAAATCCGCCCCGGTCACCGTCACGTCCTCCGCCTCTTCGCGCACCCCCGTGACCGTGCGGCCGTTCACTTTGGCCTCGATCTTGCGGGCGTCGAGCATCCCCAGGCAGGGCACGGCGATGACCGTCACATTTTCCCGGGTCAGGCGATTCTCCCGGATGATCCCCACCAGATTGCGGCTGACGCAGCCCTGGGCGCACACCGCCACCCGGCCGCAGAGGCCGGCGGCCAGCTTGGCCAGGTTGCCCACGCAAAATCCCGACCAGGTCAACTCCCCGGCCTCGGCCGGGGTGCGGGCGACAAAGGGACGGGCGCGCATGGGGACGGTTCCGGCCCGGTAGCCCACCACCGCATCCACGCTCTTTTCGCTGAGCAGCCGGTGGGCGATTTCCCGGATACGACGGGCGTAGGCGTTCATATGGCGCAGGTCTCCAGGGTCTTGACCAGGCGTCTGGCCGGTCCCAGCGCGGAAACGGCGGCTACGAAGTCCTCGGCCTCCATTTGGAGCTTGTGGGCCTCGGAGGCGGCGATCCAGGTGAACAGCAGGCGCTGTTGTTCGATGCCGACATAGTCCAGGAGGTTGTGCAAAAGCGTCAGGCGGCGTCTGGCATGCATGTTGCCGATACGGTAGTGGCAGTCCCCGGGATGGCAACCTGAAACCCAGACGCCGTCTGCACCCTGCATGAGGGCGTAGAGCAGATACTGGGGGCTTATGCTGCCCGAGCAGGGGACGCGGATGATGCGGATGTCCACGGGATAACGCAGACGCAGGGAGCCGGCCAGATCGGCCGCCCCATAAGAACACCAACGACAGAAGAAGGCCACAATGTTGGGCCGATAGGTTTTTGGGCTGGCCATGACGGGCTCTCTTTGGCTGCTGCGTCCGCCGTCCGCCCGGCAAAAAAAAAAGCCAAGGCGGCGCAAGGCGTTTGTCGCGGGTGTCTAGCACGACAGGGGGCGCTTGTACACCGGGTCGGGGTATTTTTTTCGGGCGCGCAGCATGGATGGGGGGCTGCGGAATAAAAAAAGGGCCATGCGGCGAAGCATGGCCCTGAAGATGACAAAGGCGGATGGGCTACAATTCCTGGAGCACCCAGGCCACCCGGCCGATCACCCGGGACGCCCCGTCCTCGGCCGGAATCTGCTGGTCCTCATGGCTGGGGTTTTCGGCGCGCAGGATCAGCTTGGAGTTTTCCGCGTCGTAGTTGACGCGCTTGACGACCATGCCCTCCACGGGCAGATCCAGGGCGTAGATGCCGCCGGAACGGATGGTCTTGCGGTCTTTGTCGATGCCCACATAGGCCCCCCGGCGGATCAGGGGCTCCATGTGCTCTTCGTCCATGCGCACCACCAGAAGGGACGGACGATAAAACTTGTCGGCGATGGTGATGGTCTCCACCGGCGTCTCCACAAAACCGCCCTCGGTATCCTCGGGAAGCGTCATGGCGCAGACGGGCACGCTGTGGTGCTTGGGCTTGCGTGCGCCGTATCCGTCCGAGGACTCCATGACCGCCAGCGCCCCGCCCTTGCGTTCGCCCAGGAACTGGGGCTGCTCGCCGTCGAGGATCCAGTTGGGATTGAGCCCGTAGAGCTGGTACAGCTTGATGAGCCACCCGTCGGGGATGGACTTGCGCCGCTTGGCGTCGGAAATGCTGGACTGGCGGATATCCAGGAGTTTGGCGACCTCGACCTGGGTGCGCAGCCCAGTGGCTTTCTTGATCCGCTCGAAAGCCTCTTCGAAGGTGTTGTATCCGGATTCGGAATCTTGGTACGTCATGTCTTCTTTCCCGCTTTTCCTGTTAAAAAGTTCGGTTGAATATGCCGACGGATGCAACATGCTTGCAGGCGACGTGATGCGGCTTTGCCAAAGATGTTTGATGAGCCACTATCGGTTTGCAATGGTAAAATGTGAACATGATTCCATAGGTGGATGTTGCGGTTATGACCATGTACCGAAAAAAACCTCTTCGTCAAGGGGAGTTGCAAAGGCCTTGCAGTATGAACAAAAATTCATGATGGTGTCGGGGCGTGTCCCGGAAATACCAAAATCCGGATTTCATAGGTCCACCCCTTTGGGTCGACATCACACCGGTTCGGATGCCCGATGCCGCCCCAAAATCCTCGTCGACCGGCTGAGGCCGGATGGCCTTGCGGGCGTCTGCCGTCCATCGCTGCTGCGGCCGTGCGGCTTCCCGAACGGCAGGCAATGAAAAAAACGCGACGAGAAATCCCCTAGGGGTATTTGCAAAAAAGTCAAGGAGAAAGCATACCATCCACCTGTGGATTGCCGGTTTCCGATGTCTCGTCCCTGAGCAAAAGCCCGTAGGCGGCCTGTCCCAGGCTGATGCAGCCGTCTCCGGGGGGCAGGAACCGGTGGGACAGGGGCACAAGTCCGCGCTCGCGCAGCCTGCCCGGCAATTCCCCGGAGAGGGTCCGGTTGAGCAGGCAGCCGCCGCTTAGGGCCACGCGGCGCGTGCCGCGCCAAGCGGCCATGGTCGCGGCCAGTTCCGTCAGCCCGTCCAGGAGTCCCAGGTGGAAGCGGCGGCTGACCACCCCGGGCGGCGCGCCCCGGGCCAGATCCCGGGCGGCCTGCTCGACCAGGGCCAGGGTGTCCAGGACCGCCGGGGCCGTGTCGCGGTGCAGCGGACAGGCGTAGGCCGCCGTCTCGGCCATGTCCTGGATCGTCTCCAGGCGGATGGCCGCCTGGCCCTCGTAATCCACATGCAGG